>NZ_JARGEE010000288.1:0-11775 GCF_033794485.1 Streptomyces sp. MB09-02B | reverse complement strand
CGCCCTGAACCGGATGCGGCGACACTCCGCGTCGCGACACCCGGATGCGATTCCTCCCCCGGCGTGAACCCCGGGGCCTCCTCGCAAGAAACAGGTGAAGATACGTGGCGCGACGTTCGCTCGCTCTCGCGAACCCACCGCCCCGAAGGCATCATGGCGAAACAGAGGCCGAGGGGGGCCATGCACGCGATCGCGCCCAGCGTGGATCCACGGCAGGGGAGGGCACATCATGGTCGAACACGGTCAGCCGTACACAGCCATCCTGTTCAAGTTCGTCGTCCTGGTCGGCCTGTTGTACATGCCGGTCCTCGTCTTCCACCTGGGCACGTGGTTCCCGTTCGCCGGAGCCAGCGGTTACCTGCTCTGGGAGCTCGGCCGCCTCCACCGGGCGTACGGCGAAGTCACCGGCCGCGGGGAGGAGCAGCGGCGCGAGCAGAGCGAGGGGTCGACGAGGAGCGTCCTCTGAGCATGCGGCGGACGGAGGCCTGACCACTCGGCGGACGGAGGCCTGACCACTCGGCGGACGGAAGCCCGAGCGCTCAGCGGACGGAAGCCCGAGCGCTCAGCGGACGCGCCCCGGTGGCGGTGCCGTACTCCGCCGTCGTACGAGCCGCGTGGGTACGAGCGTCGTCCCGTGCTGCTCTCTCTCCCCTTCCACCTGCCCGCCCTCCCGCATCTTGCGCAGCACCCCCTCCACACACAGCCGCCCCACCTCCGCGAAGTCCTGGTGGACGGTGGTCAGGGGCGGCAGGAAGGACGCGGCCTCGGGAATGTCGTCGAACCCGACCACACTCAAGTCCTCGGGCACCCGGCGCCCCCGCTCGTTCAGCGCCCGCAACAACCCCAGCGCCATCTGATCGTTCGCGACGAACACGGCCGTGCAGTCCGCCTCCTCGGCGATCCGCAGCCCGGCCCGGTACCCGGACTCGGCCGACCAGTCGCCGCGTACGAGAGGCGGCGCGTCCAGGACGCCCGCCTCGGCGAGCGTGGAGCGCCACGCGTTCGCCCGCCGTTGCGCCGCGAAGGAGTCCTCGGGTCCGCCCAGGTGCCACACGGTCTCGTGCCCGAGCTCCAGCAGATGCCGTACGGCGTCCCGCGCGCCCCCCGCCTGGTCGGTGTCGACGACGGTGTACCGGTCCCCGGCGTCGGAGTCGGCGACCACGACCTGCACCCCGGGCGGTACGGACACGGTCGCCGCGTCCAGCAGATGGACCTCCATGATCACGATCACGGCGTCCACGGCCAGCTCGCCCAGCCGGGAGAACGCCCCGTTCACCTCGTCCTGCGTCGGCACGGCGACGGGCAGCAGCGTGACGGCGTACCCCTCCCGTGCGGCGGAGGTGGCGATCGCGTCGAGGGTGCGGATGTTGCCGAGGGTGGAGAGGGAGAAGGTGATCACGCCGAGCGTGCGGAACTCCCCGCGTCTGAGCGCCCGCGCCGCGCTGTTGGGCCGGTAGCCCAGCTCCCGCATGGCGTCGAGGACCTGCCGCCGGGTGTCCTCGTTGACCCCGGCGAATCCGTTGGAGACCCGGGAGACGGTCTGGGCGGAGACCCCGGCGACCCGCGCGACGTCACCCATGGAGGGCCCTTGCCGGGGCCGGGCGCCACGTCTCCTCGTCCGCCCGTCGGTTGTGTCCACCTTGTTCCCCCGACTCCTCACCATCGACCGGCCCGACTTCTGACGACTCCTTGACCACCGAGATTCGGACAGTGTAGACATCCGCCTCAGTGGATGTTTACGTAAACATCCACTGAGACAAACCATACGAGAACACCTCGAACCGCACCACACCTCGCCACCCCCCATCCGCCGCAGCACACCGCAGACCGCAAGTCGCCGCAGCTGAACGTCGGCCCCGATCTCCGTGCAAGCACCGCCGGGACGCGGCACACGGAAGAGTTGGAGTACTCGAATGGCACACCGCACCCGTACGAGACGGCTCCTGGGAGCCATCGGCATCACGGCCCTGGCCACCGGCACGGCCATGGCCACGACCTCCCTGCCGATGGCGCACGCCGACACGTCGGCCCCCGCCGCCGCGTCCGTGACGGTCAGCCCCGACCCCTCCTACAAGGGCCAGAGCTTCGAGGGCTGGGGCACCAGCCTCGTCTGGTTCGCCAACGCGACCGGCGACTACCCGCCCGCGATACGCGAGAAGCTCGCCAAGCTCCTCTTCGGCGAGGACGGCCTCAACCTCAACATCGCCCGCTACAACATCGGCGGCGGCAACGCCCCCGACGTCAAGGACTACCTGCGGGCCGGCGGCGCGGTCGAGGGCTGGTGGAAGGCCCCGGCGGGCACCACCCGCGAGGACGTCGACTGGTGGAGCGCCGACGACAAGAAGGACTGGAACAAGAACGCGGACGCCACCCAGCGCTGGTGGGTCGACCGCATCAAGAAGGACATCACGCACTGGGAGACCTTCAGCAACTCCCCGCCGTGGTTCATGACGGAGAGCGGCTACGTCTCCGGCGGCTTCGACTCCTCGAAGGACCAGCTGAAGGAGGAGTCGGTCGAGGACTTCGCCAAGTACCTGGTCGGCGCCACCGAGCGCCTGGAGAAGGCCCACGGCATCAAGGTCGACACCCTCGACCCGTTCAACGAGCCCAACACCAACTACTGGGGCACCAAGCTCGGCGCCGACGGCCAGCCGACCGGGGGCCGCCAGGAGGGCGCCCACATGGGCCCCGAGCTCCAGCAGAAGGTCCTCAGGGCGCTCGGCCCGGTCCTGGACGACTCCCGCAGCCGCGCGACGATCTCCGCGATGGACGAGACGAACCCCGGCACGTTCGCCACGAACTGGAACTCCTACCCCGAGGAGGTCCGTGACCTGGTCGACCAGATGAACGTCCACACCTACGGCACCAGCCAGCGCACCACGGTCCGCGACCTCGCCAAGGCCGCCGACAAGCCGCTGTGGATGAGCGAGGTCGAGGGCGACTGGGGCGACGGCCAGAGCTTCACCGACATGCGCCCCGGCCTCGGCCTCGCCCAGCGCATCGTCGACGACCTCCGCGAACTGGAGCCCCAGGCCTGGGTCTTCTGGCAGCCGGTCGAGGACTACGACAACATGAAGCCGGGCGGCGAGTCCGCGAAGGGCGGCAACTGGGGCTCGATCCAGCTCTCGTTCGCCTGCAAGAAGTCGGACACCCTCAAGACCTGCCCGATCTACACGAACACCAAGTTCGACACGGCCCGTAACTTCACGCACTACATCAAGCCGGGCGACCGTCTGATCAAGACCAACGACGAGTCGAGCACGGCCGCGGTGGCGAAGAAGGGCGACAAGGCGACGGTCGTCCACGTCAACGACACGACCGAGTCCCGCGCGGTGACGGTCGACCTCTCGAAGTTCGGCAAGGTCTCCAAGAAGGCGACGATCACCCCGGTGGTCACGGACGCGGCCGGCAAGCTGATCCGCAAGAAGGCGGTCAAGGTCACCGGCAAGAAGGCGACCATCACGGTCCCGGCCCAGTCGGTGACGTCGTTCCTGGTCAACGGAGTCTCAGGGGTGGCGGCCGCCAAGGCCGAGCTGCAGGACAACCACGCGTACACCCTGACGGGCGTCCAGAGCAGCAAGAACCTGGCCGTCGGCCCCGACGGCAAGAGCCTGGTCATCAAGACCCCGAGCACGGCGGCCGGCAACGCCCAGCAGTGGACCCTGGACCGCATCGGCAAGGGCCCGACCGACAACCGGACGCGCTACGCCCTGACGGAGCCGACCTCGCGCAAGCGCCTGGCCATCCGCTTCGACTCCCTGGTGGCGGAACGCGACACGGCCACCCGCGACGAGGCCGCCCAGTGGATCCTGTCCTCCACGGGCAACGGCACGTGGACCCTGGTGAACGTGGCCACGGGCCAACTCCCGGACGTCCACGGTCAGTCGACGAACGACGGCGCGGGCGTGGGGGTCTGGACCCCGAACTCGGGCCTGAACCAGCGCTGGAAGCTGACGGACGTGACGCCGACCACGACCCCGTAGCCCCAACTCCCGCCGAGAAGCCCCAGGTCGCGAGATCCGCCGGATCGACCTGGGGCTTCCTCGTGCCGTGGACCTTCTGGTGGCAGCACGCGTCAGTCGGCTCGGCCTGTGAAGAGCGGAGTACACCTGAGTTGCGAGTCGGCGACGGGCCGCATGCAAGGGTGCGATCCGCGCGATCGTCGACCCATGCCCGAACTCACCGAGAAACAGCCCGCAGACGGAGAGGGCCTCCTCACCTCCGGCTGTCTCCTGCTGCTCGTACTGGTGGCGGACGCGGGGGCCGCGCTGCTGGTCGCCATCGTGCTCGCCGCCCGGGGCCTGGGCCGGAGGGACGCCGGCACCGGGCAGACAGCGACCGGCGTGCCGCCCGTGGACTGGGGACCGGTGCTCGGCTTCGGCGCCCTCACCCTGCTGGTCGCCGTAACGGCCGTGGTGCTGTTGCGGATCGGACACCAAGTCATCGGCACGGTACAGCTGACACTCTGCGTCCTCCTGGCGGTCTACACACTGGGGTACTGGCCCTGACGCTGATGCCGCCCTCGCCGACTGTGTGGCTGTTGTCGATCGGCCGCCCGGCGCCCCCTGACGACTCGGCCGCTGAGCGGTGAGTTGCGAAGGCCCGGACCCCCGCCGGGCCACCATGGCGCGTCCAGGTCACCATGGACCGATGGGATCAGGCGGGCTGCGGGGCGGGCGTCGCCGGAGCGGCCGCGACCTTGCGGGTCTCGTGCATCATCAGCAGGCCGTTGACCGTCATCAGCGTCGCGGTCAGGCCGTGGACGCCGAGCGCGGTGGCCACGGAGCCGTGGTGGGCCAGCACTGTGGTCATGTCGCCGTAGGCGGCGAGGGCCTCCACCAGCAGCACCCAGCCCAGCGCCCGGCGGTGGCCCGTCACCAGCAGGATGCCGAGGACCAGGGCTAAGACGACGTCGCGGATTCCCTTGATGATCAGGAAACCGCCGCCGTCGCCGGACGGCCAGCTCGGCAGGCCGAAGCCCGGCGCCGTCGTCTCCGGGCTCAGGATGAACTCTGTCCCGAACCAGAGGATGAAGAGGATGAAGGCGGCGGCCAGGACGGTGTTGATCTTCTTCAACGACATCGTTCTTCTCCTTGCGAGTCTTCGTGAACTGCGGCTGACGACCGGGCGGGTGAGCCCGTGGGCTCAGGTGAGGGCGGTGACCAGCAGGGCGAAGGCGGCGATGATGACGGCGACGCGGATGTAGTGGAGACGCTCCCAGCGGTTCAGCTGCTGCTTCCAGTCGGCGGGCCGGTTGTCAGGGGTCCACGTCTTGCCCCGGTTGGCGATCGGGACGAGCAGCAGGAGCGACATGATCACGCTGAGGATCAGCAGCCCGGCGGCTGTCACGACGAGGCCGGTGCCGCCGTGGTGCCGTCCGGCGACAGCCCAGATGCCGACGAGGACGAGCGAGCCGATGTACCAGACCGGCATCACGGCGCCGAGCATCCGGCCCCCGTGGGCGTGGCCGAGTTGGCCGCTGTCCTCCGGGAGGGCGTTGAGGATCCGGTTCATGACGAAGGCGACGGAGAACTCCACCCCCACCATCACGCCGACGACCACGGTGGTGACGACCTGAAGTGCGTTGAGCACGATGACCCCTCCTGGATCTAGCATCGATAGAAGATGTGGCAACGCTAGTACTGCTGCCGCTCGATTGTCTAGCGGTGCTAGGATCGAATCATGTCGGTACAGGAACGCAAGCAGCGGGAACGGGCGGAGCGCGAGCGCCTCATCGTGGCGACGGCCCGTGAACTCGCCGAGCAGCAAGGCTGGGACGCGGTCACCACCCGCCGGCTCGCCGAACGCATCGAATACAGCCAGCCCGTCCTCTACAGCCATTTCCGCGGCAAGCGCGAGATCATCGGCGCCGTCGCCCTCCAGGGCGCCACCGAGCTGGCTGCGGCGGTGCGGACCGCGACCGCCGCCGTGGACGGCCGGCGCGAGCGGGTCGCCGCCCTCGCACGCGCCTACCTCGACTTCGCCGAACGCAACCCGGCGGTCTACGACGCCATCTTCCAGCTCGACGGCGGTCTGGCGTACGCACAGGAGGACACCCCGGAACCTCTCAAGGACGCCTTCGCCGCGCTGCTGGAGTGCCTCGGCGAGGTCGCCGGGGACGGCGTCGACCCGGGGCTGTTCACCGAGGTGTTCTGGGCGTCCCTGCACGGGGTGGCGACCCTGACCCGGTCGGGACGGCTGCCGCCGGAGTACACCGAGCCGAGGGTGGAGCTGCTGGTGGACCGGCTCGCCATCGCCATGGTCTGACACACCATCCCGGCGGGTACGCGGCTGGGCCCTTGGGCCCCGCCGCCGCCTGCCTGCGGCATCACGTACGCCATTGGCCGATCGGGAGACCGTCTCAGGGGCCCGGCCGTGCTGGCGCGTTCTACGCACGCCCGACGATGTGCGCCGCCCCGGGCGAGGCCTGAACCGACTGACGGCAGTCCGGTGCGGCCGGCGGTGTCGGCCCGCCGTCGAGCGCGCGGCACAACGCGGCGTGCAGGTGCTCGGCTTCGGTCAGGGTGAGTGTCAGCTCGGTGTCCGTGCTGTGTCCGCCGGTGAGGGACAGGCGGAGCGGTACGGCCAGGTGGTTGTCGTCGGTGCGGCGTACGGGGCGGCCGGGTGGGCGTTCGACGGTCCAGCTCATGACGTCGTCGCCTTTCCGATGCGCGTGAGGCGGTACGTGCCCCACAACTGGCGTCCGTCCTCGCAGCCGTCCTGGGCCTTGGAGACGCTCTTGCAACCGGCGGCGCACTTGCGGGTGTGCTCGAACCAGAGGCGGTAGGCGCGGAGCATGGGGAGTTCGGGGCGGAGTGTCGTGGCTGTGCTCTGTCGATCTGGCATCAGCGCGCCACCGTCAACTGGGTCGCGTGCAGTGTGCGTTGGCGTGTCTTTGGGGGCAGAAGGTAGGCACCGACGAGGGTGCTTCTGATGTCGGCGGCGGTGATGGGCGGCACTGCGGTGTGAGGGCGCGGGTGCGACCCTCTGTGGGGGCGGGCGCCTGCGACGAAATCGGCCCACATCTCGGGCGAAGGGCAGCCCGGTGACAGGCTCGGATGCGGATCCGGGGCAGAGCGTGAGCGCAGGGGCGGACGAGGGTCGTCCGATTCCCGCAGCCCGCAGAGCACCGTCCTGATCCGGGCAACTGCCCGTGATACAAGGTTCATTGTCGATCTCCTGGTTGGGTCGGCCATGCCCCGGGGCCGTGTCAGCGGTCGCCGGGGTTCTGTTCGGCCTTGTCGATGACAAGCGCCCAGAGATAGTCGCTCTCACCAGTGCGTCGATGTCCGTACGCGTCGGTGCCAGTGATGGCGGCCAGAACGACTCTGCGTGAGGTCTCACTCAGCTCGCTCGGCAGGTCCACTTCCAGTCGGACACCGACGGCGGTCTCCTCGCGGCGCACCTCGGCCCCCGTGGCCACGGCCAGGCGAGCGGCAATGCATTCGGCCTTCGAGCGCACAGGTCTCCCCGGTAAGTGCGTGATTACGTAGCGTGCTTCTACTTCAGTAGCTTGTACCTGATGCAGTAGCTTGTCAATGTCGTCGTCAACCGCACCACCAGCCCTGCGCGTTCTGGGCAGCACGGAGAGCCGTATGTCGCGAGAGGCCCCGTACCTCGATGTCGCGGACGACCTGCGCCGCCGGGTGAGGGCGGGCGAGTGGGCCGTCGGAGAGCGCCTGCCGTCGCGAGCTCTGCTCGCCGAGGAGTACGGGGTGGGGCGCAATGTCACGCAACGTGCCATGGAACGCCTGATCGTCGAAGGCATCCTGGAGGGGCGTGCCGGGTCGGGAACGTACGTCCGCGCACCGCGCGAGCGGTTGCGGATGGTCCGGTCCCGGCACCGTGAGCATCGGGGCGGCTCGCCGTTTCGCGCCGACATGAAGGAGCAGGGGCGGCACGGGACTTGGGAGTCGCACAGTCAGGCCCGCGTTCCCGCACCGGAGCACATCGCCGGGCGCCTGGCCGTCGATCAGGGTCACCCGTGCGTCGTCACGCGGTACGAGTTCCTCGCTGACGGGCAGTCGGTTCAGCTGTCGGAGTCATGGGAGCCCATGGCGATCACCGACGGCACACCGATCGTCCTCCCGGAGATGGGGCCGCTCGCCGGCATGGGCGTCGTAGAGCGGATGCGTTCGATCGGGGTCGTCGTCGAGACCGCCGTGGAGGTTCCGCGCCCTGGCCGGGCCACGCAAGAAGAGGCCAACTTGCTCGGCGTCGGTGTCGGTGAGCTGTTGACCCGTATCGAGCGCACCTACTACGACAGTGACGGACGCCCCGTGGAGACGGCGGACATCACCGTGCCGGACGTGCGTTGGGAGATCGCCTACGAGATCCCGATCGAGCAGCCCGCGCGGTGAAGCGCGTGGGGTCTAGGTGATGTGTGCGTAGATACAGGGGGCTGGTCCCGTCCTACGGGAGTGCGTACCGCTTCAGCGGCGTCCCGTTCGGGAGGGTGCGGCAGGCTTCCTGGATCATCAGGGCCTCGTCCTGGGGTGCCCTCCCTCGCGCCGGCGATCACCCGTCGTCATGGCCCCGGACCAGGGATTCCAGAGTCTGGACACGGTTGCTGAGTTCCTGGAGTCTCGCGGCCAGATCGGTCACCTGGGCGGCAAGTTCCGAGTCGGTCGGTTCTTGACGCGGAATACCTCGACCGACGTCGATGAAGTAGGTGTCCTGGTAGTCGTCGTGCAGCTGCAGCAGGTCTTCGTCTCGGAGTCTTCTGATTGCCGACCGCACCTCCTTCTCCGACAGCCCGTACGACCTCTCCACGACGGCGATTTCCGGGAAGACCATCCCGCGCAGATACCGGGCCTGTTCGACGCCGCGCCGCACATCCCCCAACAGACGTTCTACGGGGTGCTCCTGGCTGTTCGGCTGCGGACCCGGCAGGGAGAGAGCGTCCAAGCCGGGCGGGCGTTCACGTCTCGTCTCGGCCATCTTCGAGGCCTCTCGTCTGTGGTGGATACGGGCCGGTGCTTCAAGAGCGCGGTCACTGCCGGCGTGGCCGGAAGCCGGACGTTCAGCTTGTTCGGACTGTTGAAAGAGGCCTCTTCCTCTCATCCTGTCGGATCACCATCACGCCGGTCAGCTCAACTCTTGTAACAGAGGGTCGGTGCTGCTTCACTGTGGCGACCTACGGGCCGTGCGGCAGTTCTCGGAGTCTCCGCTGTCGTCATGCCGTCGTCCAGGAAGCGTGAGGCATGAAGGATTCAGCGCTGATCACGACGGGCTTGCCCGTCGCGCTCGCCATCATCATGTTCGGTCTCGGGCTCTCGCTCACCACGGCCGACTTCAAGCGGGTGGCCCGGTCGCCGAAGGCGGTCGTGTTCGCGCTCACCGTGCAGATCGTGGTGCTGCCGCTGGTCGCCTTCGGGCTGGTCAAGATCTTCGACGTGGACCCGTTGCTCGCGGTGGGCGTGATGCTGCTGGCCGCGTCCCCGGGCGGCACCACCGCCAATCTCTTCAGCCACCTGTTCCGCGGGGACGTGGCGTTCAACATCACCCTCACCGCGATCAATTCCGTGCTGGCGGCCGTCACCATCCCCCTCGTCACCAACCTGGCCATCAGCCACTTCGATGCCGAGGGCGATCTGGGACTGCAGTTCGGCAAAGTGCTGCAGGTGATCGCCATCGTGCTGATCCCGGTCGGGCTCGGCATGCTCGTCCGGAAGCGGTCCGCCGACTTCGCCGCCCGTGCGGACCGTCCGGTCCGGGTGTTCTCCATCGTCGTCCTGGTCGCGGTGTCCCTGGCGGCGCTGCTGGGAGAGCGGGAGAACCTCGCGGACTACCTTCGCCAAGTCGGCCTGGTCACCGGCATCTTCTGCCTCGCGAGCCTCAGCATCGGCTACGGCGGTGCCAGAGCCCTTCGCCTCGACGAGCCCCAGGCCGTCGCCAGCGCCATGGAGGTGGGAATCCACAACACCACGGTGGCCCTCACCATCGCACTGAGCATCCTCGACAGCACCGAGGTCGCGGTTCCCAGCGCTGTCTACTCGGTTCTGATGTACGTCCTGGCGACGGCTTTCGGTTACACCATCACCCGGACTCGTTCAGGGACTCGTTCCGGGCCACGTTCCGGGGCTCGCTCCGGTAGTCAGCCGCCCTCGACGGCGGGTTGAGACCGCGAGTCCGGTTCCCTGTCCAGCCCCGAGGGTGGTCCGGCGTGGTCCGGGTGGCATTCCAGGGCATTCCCAGGACTTCGTTCTTCGCAGGTCAATGAGGGTGGGACCGTTCCCCCTCCGGGGACGGGGCGGTAGCCGTTGTGGTGGTCCCCGGCGTCCTCGAAGCTCTGGGTGTCGCCCCGGCCGGGACGCAACGACCGGCCCGGCAGCCACCCGGCGACGCCACCCTCCCGCACCCACGTACCGGGCACCTCTGTGTCCGAGCGCGGTGCGACGATCTGAGAAGGATGACCCACATGAACAGGAAGTTCTCCGCACGCCGTCGTACGAGTCTCCGCGCTGCCGCCGCCGGTCTTGTCCTCGCTGTCGGGCTCGGTGTGTCGGCGCAGATGCCGGCACAGGCGTCCGTCCACGCCTCGGTAGCGGCATCCACGGCAAAGGCACCCACGGCCGCATCGAAGCCGGTCGCTGCCGCATCGAAGCCGGTCGCCGCCGCACCGAAGTCGGTCACCGGTACGCCCGGGAACGTGGTGACCCGCGTCGCCGACTTCTACGGCGCGTACATCGACGCGAAGGCCGACTACACGGACCCGGACACCACACTGGCCAAGGCGCTCCGCAAGCACTACCTGACGCCCGACTTCGCCAACCGGCTGGCCGCCTGGGAGAAGAGGAACGGGGCCGACGGTGTGCTGCGCGCCCAGAACGTCCCCGCGCGGTGGACGGTGACCGACAACGGCAGCATGGGGCACAGCCACGAGGTCGTGGTCACCCTGACCTTCGGCAGCGGGGAGACGACGCAGAAGACCAAGCTCTTCGTGCTGGTGGAGCGGTACAACCGCATCGCCGACATCGGGACCACGAGCGCCCGCTGACGGCGGAGCCCGCCCCAGCCCCGCCTGTCCCCACCCGGCCCGTCCCGGGTGGGGCGCCGTCCCGCCCGGCACAACAGCGGGCGGGACCCAGGGCGCGACGGCCATGAACGCAACCGTCAGCGGCTGCGTATCCGACGTCGTCCACCACCGGAGCCGGCGCGACCGCTGCCGTACTTCGGACAACGGTGGAACCATCCCCGTGCAGTGAACGTGCAGTGATACGTGCACGTGCCATCAGGGCCCGGGATGCGGGATCATGGGCGGCGGGACGGCGGGACGGCGGGGGAACGATGTCGATTCGGGACCTGGACGACGATGCCGACGAGTTCGCGGCGTCGCTGCGTCGGCTGAAGGACCGTACCGACCGGAGTTACGGCTCCCTCGCCCGCCGCCTCAACATGAACACCTCCACGCTGCACCGGTACTGCGCGGGCGAGGCCGTGCCGCAGGACTTCGCGCCCGTGGAGCGGCTCGCGGCCTTCTGCGGCGCCACACCTCAGGAGCGGCTCGAACTGCACCGGCTGTGGCTGTCGGCCGTCGCGGCTCGACAGCGGGTGCGTACCGCCGACACGCCGGAAGCGGTGATCCCGACACCGACACCGGCACCGGCACCGACACGGGCACCGAGCGAGGACGAGGGCGAGGCCCAGGCCGAGGAAGGACACGCACACACGCACGCACACACCCACGCCCACCCCGACACGGACGGGACCCCCGCCGAACAGCGCGGCTTCGCAGAACACCCCGGGCACCATCCCGACCCGGACGTGCACTTC
>NZ_JARGEE010000287.1:0-11818 GCF_033794485.1 Streptomyces sp. MB09-02B | reverse complement strand
GCCCCCACACCCACCCGAGAACGAAACAACCAGCAGACAGTACGAGGAAGGAAGACCGCCATGACGAACACCCGGAAGTCCGCCCCGAGCAGCGGCACGGCCGAGAAGAAGTTCGACGGGTTCACCGCCGAGGAGCGCGAGGCGATGCAGGAGCACGCGCGCGACCTGAAGACGACCGCCCGTCGTGGAGCACGCGCCACCAGGGCGGACGGGGAGAGCGACGTGCTCGCGAAGATCGCCGCGATGGACGACGCGGACCGTGCTCTCGCCGAGGGGATCCACCGGATCGTCGCCGGGGCCGCGCCTGACCTCTCGCCGAAGCTCTGGTACGGCATGCCCGCGTACGCCAGGAACGGCAAGGTCGTCTGCTTCTTCCAGAGCGCACAGAAGTTCAAGAGCCGGTACGCCACCCTCGGCTTCAGCGACCAGGCGCACCTCGACGAGGGCACCCTGTGGCCGACCACCTACGCCCTGACGGAGCTGACGGAGGAGACGGAGGCACGGGTCGCCGAACTCGTCCGGAAGGCGGCGGGCTGAGCTGCGGGGGCCTGCGCACAAGAAGCCAACTTCCTTCACCGCAGGCCTCCTTGACCCCGATCCCGCTCACTGGTTCCGTGGGAAGGCTGCTCATGGGAGCGCTCCCACATCAGGTGAGAAAGGATCCCCATGCTGACCTCCCCCCACACGTCCGGCAGACGCGGCGCCGCCGCCGTCCTCACAGTGGTACTCGTCGCCTGCCTGCTGTCGCTGGCCGGTGTCACCCGCGCGCAGGCGGCGCCCGGTGACGGGTCGGTGTCCGACCCGAACATCGCCTACGTCGGCCGCTGGGACACCACTTCGGGTACGACGGCCGTCGCGAACTGGGCCGGCGCGTACGTGCAGGCGTCCTTCACCGGTACCACGGTGAAGGTGCGAGCCCGGGACGCCGTCAACTTCTACGTCAGCGTCGACGGCGGCGCGGAGGTCTTCCACGCCGGCGTGCGCGGCACGGTGAACCTCACGCCGCGCCCCCTGGCGCCCGGCACGCACACCCTGCGGATCACCTACCGGTCCGGTGACACGGTGTTCCAGGGCCTGGTCCTGGACTCCGGTGCCCGCACGGTCGCGCCGGGCGCGGCACCGGGGCTGATCGAGTTCGTCGGGGACTCCATCACCGCCGGGGCCCTCACCGACCGGCTGGCGCTCGACTCGTACGCGTGGAAGACGGGTGAGCTGCTGGGCATGCGGCACACGCGGATCGCGCGCGCCGGCTACTGCCTCGTCGCACGGTCCGGCTGCACGGGTCTGAGCGGTCAGTTCTTCAAGACGGCCAGCACGGGAGCCGCGGACTGGGACTTCTCCCGCTACCGGGCGAACGCGGTCGTCGTCAACCTGGGCACCAACGACATCGGGCACGGGGTGACGGGCGCGGAGTTCCAGGCGGCGTACACCACCTTGTTGCGGAACGTCCGCGCCAAGTACCCGGACGCGGTCCTCCTCGCGGTGCAGACGCTGAAGAAGCGGTACGTCGCCGAGACCAGGGCGGCGGTCGGCGCGCGCAACAACGCCGGGGACAGCAGGGTGCGGTACGTCGACACGACGGGCTGGCTCACCGACGGCGCCGACTACGAGGACGGCAACGGGCATCCCAACGAGGCGGGGCACACCAAGTTCGCGAACCGGCTGGCTCCCGTCGTCAGCGCCGCGCTGAACGGCACGGCGACCACGTCCGCCGCCACGCGGGCGGCCGCGCCCGGCCAGCCAGGGGACCCGAACATCAAGTTCGTCGGACGCTGGGACACGACGAGTTCCGCGACCGCCTACACGCCCTACTGGGCCGGTGCCTACTACCGCGTCGGCTTCACCGGACGGACCGTGCAGCTGAAGCAGCGGGGCACGATCGACTTCTGGGCGCGGATCGACGACGGGCCCGTGAGGTTCTACGACGATGTGAAGGGGACGGTGAATCTGACGCCGACCGCGCTGTCGGCCGGCCGCCACACCCTGCAGGTCAACTACCAGGTGGTGGCGGGTTCCTACCGCGGTGACGCTGTCTTCCAGGGGCTCGTCCTGGACAGCGGCGCGACGACCTTCGCTCCGGCGGCGCCGGGCAGGACGGTCGAGTTCGTCGGCGACTCGATCACCGTGGGCACGACGACGTCGCAGAACGCCCGTACGGCGTACGGCTGGCTGATCGGGGAACGGCTCGGCACCGAGCACACCCGGATCGCCCAGGGCGGCGCCTGTCTGGTGGCCGCGGCGGACGGGTGTGTGGGGCTGGAGCGGCAGTACACCAAGCTCAACCCCAACGCGGCGACACCCGACTGGGACTTCTCCCGCTACCGGGCGGACGCCGTCGTCATCAACCTCGGCACCAACGACGTGGGCCACGGGGTGAGTTCGGCGCAGTTCCAGGCCGCCTACACCAGTCTGCTGCGCAAGGTCCGCGCCGCGCACCCGGGGGCCTGGATCTTCGCCCTGGAGACCTTCCGGGGACGGTTCGTCCCGCAGACCGAGGCCGCCGTTCAGGGGGCGATCGCGGGCGGGGACTCCCGGGTGTCCTTCGTCGACACCACGGGCTGGCTGGGCTCCGGTGACCTCACCGACTCCGTCCACCCCAACGACCGGGGGCACCGCGCCGTCGCCGACCGCCTCGCCCCGATCATCGCCGCGCGGATCGGCGGCTGACGCCCACCGACCGTGACGGCGCGGGACCCGCCCGGTGCGCCGCCGCCGAGGCCACCGGGCGGAGGGGACGGCGAGACATGATCACGTACGCCCCTCGGAAGGCGCCGCCCCCTACGATGGCAGCATGGCCGTCGTCCTCTTCGCAGGTATCCCGGTGAACGACTACACAGCGGCGCTCTCCTGGTACGAGCGTCTACTCGGCTCCCCGCCGACGTTCTTCCCGAACGACACGGAGGCGGTGTGGGAGCTGGCGGAGCACCGCTACGTGTACATCGAGCACCGGCCCGGACGGGCCGGCCACGCGCTGCACACCGTCTTCGTCGACGACCTCGACGCGCGGGTCGCCGGGATCACCGGGCGAGGGCTGGAGCCCAGCAGCCGCGAGACCTACGCGAACGGTGTCCGCAAGATCACGTACCACGACCCGGACGGGAACGAGATCGGGCTCGGCGGCGGTCCGGCCCCACTGTGATGAGGGGTCGGGTCACCCGGTCGGTGCGGTGATCTCCCGCTTGAGAACCTTGCCGCTGGGGCCGGTCGGCAGGGTATCCACGAAGCACACGTCGCGCGGGTACTTGTACGCGGCGACCCGCTCCTTGACGAACTCCCTCAGCTCGTCGGGGGTTGCGTGGGCGCCGGGCCACAGGACGACCGCGGCCGCGATCTCCTCGCCCAGGTGGGCGTGCGGCACCCCGACCACGGCGGCCAGGGCGACGGCATCGGACTGGGGACTGCACGGCACAGCACAGCAACACAGCGCAGCAGCGCGGCGTGCGGCGCGGCGACGCACGCCGACGTACCCACGCGGCGCGCGGCGACGCACGCCGCCGTACCGCGCGGCACGGCGGACGGCCATGCGCCGACGCCCGGCCTCGCCACGATCACCGCCGCAGGCGTCCCCCGCGCCCCCAACGGACGCGCCGCGCACCCGTCCCGGCGGAGGGCGGCCTCATCCGCGTGCCGACGCCGCACCGTGGGCGTATCGTCCGCATATGGGTGAAGTTCGGCGGCTGCCTGTTCGCTCCGTCGGGCCGGTCCGGGGCGGGTGAAGTCGTGCCTGATCCCGGCGCCGTCGGTCCGGAGCTGCTGGCGTCCGCCCTGATCGAGGTCGCCCGGGAGAGCGGCACCTCGGTGTCGGCGGTGTATCTGCTGCAGCCGGACGAGCCGGTGCTGCAACTGGCCGTGCTGGGCGGTGTCCCCTGGGAGATCTCCATGCCGTGGGCGCGGGTGGGGCTGACGACCCCCTCCCCGGTGTCCGACGCCGTACGGGAGCGGCGGCTGGTGTGGGTGAGCGGCCAGGAGGAGTTGGCGCGCCGCTATCCACGTCTGGCGCTGGTCGTGCCGTACCGCTTCACGCTGGCCGCGGCCCCCATCACCACGGGCGCGGACGCCTGGGGCGGCCTGGTACTGCAGTGGCCGGCCTCGCACCCGCCCCGGCCGAGCCCCCGGGAGCGGGAGGGCATCGCCGGCGCCTGTCACCGGCTGGGTCTGCTCCTGCGAAAGGCGGCGGACGGCGGGCAGCGGATACGGCCCGCCACGGAGCCGGTGATGCTGCCCCCGCTGCGGCGCAGGATCGCGGGACCGGCCGAGGCGCAGGCGGCCGTCGACTTCGCCGAGCGCCTCCCGGGCGGCAGCTGCTCGCTGGACGTGGACGGGCGGATCACCTTCCTCAGCACCGAGGCCGCCGAGCTGCTCGGCGTCGGCATTCCCGAGCTGCTCGGCGCCAAGCCGTGGGAGGCACTGCGCTGGCTCGCCGACCCGACCGCCGAGGACAGCTACCGGGCGGCCATGCTCAGCCGCGAGACGGTGTCGTTCATCGCCCTGCGCCCGCCCGACCGGTGGCTGTCCTTCAGTCTCGTGCCGGACGCCTCCGGCATCAGCGTGCGCATCGCGCCCACGCACTCGGCGCACGCCCACGCGCCGGCCACCTCGCCCACGGGGGCGCGTCCGCCCACTTCTCCCGCCACGGGGCGGGCCACGACCCTCTACCACATGATGCACCTGGCCGCGACGCTCACCGAGGCCGTCGGTGTGCGCGACGTGGTCGAGCAGGTCGCCGACCAGCTCCTGCCCGCGTTCGGCGCGGCCGCCCTGGCCCTGATGACGGCGGAGGACGGCCGGCTGCGGATCACCGGTTACCGCGGCTACACCGCCGAGCTGATGGAACGCTTCGACGCCGCCCCGCTCACCTCGGACACCCCCGCCGTGCACGCCCTCACCACGGGCGTCCCCGCCTTCTTCGCCACGTTCGACGAACTGAAGCGCGCCTATCCGCCGGCCGACCTCCAGGACGCGATGGGCGCATGGGCCTTCCTCCCGCTGATCACCTCGGGGCGGCCGGTCGGCTCCCTCGTCCTGGCCTACGAACAGCCCCACCACTTCCCGCCCGAGGAGCGCGCCGTCCTCACCTCCACCGCCGGACTGATCGCCCAGGCCCTGGACCGGGCCCGGCTGTACGACACCAAGCACCAGCTCGCCCACAACCTCCAGGAGGGGCTGCTGCCGCACACGCTGCCCCGGGTCGCCGGGCTGGACGTGGCCGCGCGCTACCTCCCGGCCACCCGTGGCATGGACGTGGGCGGCGACTTCTACGACCTCATCCGGCTCGGTCCCACCACGGCCGCCGCGGCCATCGGCGACGTGCAGGGGCACAACGTCAACGCCGCCGCCCTGATGGGGCAGGTCCGCACCGCCGTCCACGCGACCGCCGGCGCGGCCCCCGACGAGGTGCTCGCCCGGACGAACCGGCTCGTGACCGACCTCGACCCCGACCTGTTCACGAGCTGCCTCTACGTCCACCTCGACCTGGGCGCGCACACCGCCTGTCTCGCGAGCGCCGGTCACCCGCCCCCGCTGCTGCGCCAGCCGGACGGCCGTACCGAACCCCTCCCCCTGCCCCCGGGACTCCTTCTCGGCATCGAGGCCGACACCGACTACGCGTCCACCGAGATCCCGCTGCCGCCCGGCTCCGTGCTGGCTCTCTACACGGACGGGCTCGTCGAGGCCCCCGGCATCGACATCGAGGACGCGGTCGACGACCTGGCCGGCGCCCTCGCGCGCGCCGACGCCTCCGGCCCACAGGCCATGGACGCCGTGGCCGAGTCCCTCGTCCAGCACGCCCGTCGCTCCGCGCCGCGCGGCGACGACATCGCGCTGCTTCTCATCCACCCCACCACTCCCTCCAGTTCACATACGTGACTGACGGATCAACCCATTGACCCGGAGGCGAGCCCTCCGTAAGGTTCCCGCCATTCCTACGTACGTGACGGCTGTTCATATCCATGAACAGCCGGAGGGAGACAACGATGTCAGAAGTGCTCGTACCCGACGCCGAACGGCGTGCGGTCAGCAAATTCCTGCGCCGAATGCTGCCGATCCTCGTCCTGATGCTGCTCATCAACCAGATGGACCGGACCAACGTCGGCTTCGTCCAGGACGAGTTGCGGGCCGACGTCGGCGTGAGCGCCACCGCGTACGGGCTCGGGGCGGGGCTGTTCTTCATCGGGTACGCCCTCTTCGAGGTGCCGAGCAACATGCTCCTGGAGCGGTTCGGCGCCCGGGTCTGGCTGACCCGCATCATGATCACCTGGGGTCTGGTGATCGTGGCGATGTGCTTCATCCAGAACGTCTGGATGTTCTACGGACTGCGCTTCCTGCTCGGAGTCGCGGAGGCCGGCTTCTTCCCCGGTGTCCTGCTCTACTTCACCCAGTGGCTGCCGGACTCCAGCCGTGGCCGGGCGAGCGCGATCTTCCTGGGCGGGTCGGCCACCGCGTACATCGTGACCGGGCCCATCACGGGCGCGCTGCTGGAACTGCACGGGGTCGGCGGATTCGCCGGCTGGCGCTGGATGTTCGCGCTCGAAGGGCTGCTGTCGATCGTCGTCGGTTTCGTCGCCGGTTTCTTCCTCGTCTCCCGCATCCAGGACGCCCCGTGGCTGACGGCGGAGGAGAAGGACGCGCTGAGTTCCGCCGTCGCGCGGGACGAGGAGACGCGCAGCCGGGCCCCGAGGGTGTCGCGGCTCAGGCTGCTGATCCACCCTCAGGTCGCGCTGCTGACGTCGGTGTTCTTCGCGATGGCCCTCACCGGGTACGCGATCACGTTCTGGCTGCCGAGTCTGGTCGAGGAGATCGGCGGACTGTCGCCGTTCCAGGTCGGTCTGCTGTCCGCGATCCCCTGGATCTGCGCCGTGATCGCCATGTACTCGATGAGCCGGTTCACCGACCGCGCCCCCGACCGCCGTCCCTACCTCGCCGTCGCCCTGACCCTGTCCGCCACGGGCACGTTCCTGGCCACCCTGGGCTCCCCCTGGTTCGGCCTGGCGGCCATCACGCTCGCCGCGGTGGGCGGCAAGTGCGCGGCCACGCTGTTCTGGCCGATGGCACAGTCGGGTCTCGATCTGAAGATCGCGGCGCCGGGGCTCGCGGTCGTCAACTCCATCGGAAACCTGGGCGGCTTCGTCTCCCCCACGCTCTTCGGCTATCTCCAGGACACCACCGGCACGACGAACGGGGGCCTGTACACACTGTCGGCGGCCTCTCTCCTCGCGGTGCTCGGAGTGGTGCTGATCCACAGGAACGGCGGGAGCGCCGGCTCGGGTTCCGGGTCGGACTCCGGTGCGTCCGCCTTCGCGAAGGGGCGGTTGGCCACGGGCGAGGCCCGGTAGGGAGCCGGACCCTGTACAGGGCTGCCCCTCGTTCATCGTTCATCGCCCCCTGGGCGAACAGGGTCTCGCCGGGAGCGGTCTGAGTCCGCGTCAATGGTTCGGGCGTGTGCGAAGAGACTCCGTGGGAACCGCTCCCGCCGGGATTGCGTACCTCTGTACGATCACCGGTCACACGGGGTACCGCGGTGGAGGGGGCGGGTGTTGGGCGACAAAAGGGCTGGACGAAGAGGTCGTTGGCGGCTGAGGGCCGCCGCGTCGGGGACCGTCGCGGCGGTGCTCCTCGGCGGTTGCAGCGCGGGGGCGACCGAACGGTCGGGCAAGTCCGAGCCCACGGCGTCCGGGTCCGCGACGCCTTCCGCTTCCGCGTCCGGGCAGGTCTCGGCGGAGGGCGCGGCGCCGACGGGGCCGGCGTCCGCCACACCGTTCGCGGCGGACCCGGATCGCGTGCCACGAGCCAGGGAGGACGGCGCCGCGCTGGCCGAGGCGGTCGCGATGCGGCCCGAGGACTGGGGCGCGGGCTTCCAGGCCCAGCCGCTCGCCCGCAGCACCGAGGGAACCATCGCAGTGCTCGACGACCAGTGCCGGTGGCAGCGCAGGGCGCTCCCCGAGGACGTACTGGCCTCCCTGTCCCTGTACAGCCAACTGCCCGGCACCGGAAAGCGCGGCACGGTCAGGGTGACCGCGACGGTGACGGTGCACAGGGCGGTGCTCGACGCCGACGACCATGTGTCCGCGACCTTGGAGGAGGCGCTGCGCTGCCCCGAGCAGCAGGTCCGCGCCGATGAACGGATCGCCGGACTCATGTCCGTGGGCACCCCGCGAGGCATGCGCGGCAACAACTACGCCGACGACTCGGTCCTGGAGACGGGCGTCTATCTCGTCGGCGCCGGCAAGGCGGACTACCGCTGGATGGTCACCCGGCTCGGCCAGGTCACCATGACGGTGTCGATCAAGGGCGCCGAGGGCTACACCGTCGCCGAACTGGAGCAGTTCATGACGCGCGGTACCACCACCATGCTCGACCGGGTGAGGTACGAGCTGGGCGGGGGCGAGGGCTGATGGAGCGGCTGCGTGCGTCCGACCCGGCGCGGATCGCCGGCCACCGGCTGCTCGGCCGCCTCGGCGCCGGCGGCATGGGCGTGGTGTACCTCGCCCGCACCTCCACCGGTTCGCTGGTGGCGCTGAAGGTGCTGGCGGCGGAGTACGCCGAGGACGCGGGGTTCCGGGAGCGGTTCCGGCGCGAGGTTCAGGTGGCACAGCGGGTCAGCAGTCCCTGGGCGGTGCCGTTGCTCGACGCCGACGCGGACGCGGAGGCGCCGTGGCTGGCGACGGCGTACGTGCCCGGCCCGTCCCTGTCCGAGGCGGTGGCCGCGCACGGGCCGCTCGGTGAGCGCGGACTACGGGTCCTCGGCGGCCGGCTGGCGCTGGCACTGGGCGAGGTGCACCGCGCGGGGCTGGTCCACCGGGACCTCAAGCCCGGCAACGTCCTGCTGGGGGCGGACGGGCCCCGGCTCATCGACTTCGGCATCGCCAGGGCACCCGAGGACAGCGGGCTCACCGCGACGGGGCTCGTCGTCGGCACACCCGGCTACCTCTCCCCGGAGCAGGCAGAAGGGCGTGGCGGCCGGGCCATCGGCGCGCCCAGCGACGTGTTCTCCCTCGGCTGCGTCCTGGCGTTCGCGGCGACGGGCCGGCCGCCGTTCGGCACGGGGGCGCTCGACGCCCTCCTCTACCGGGCCGTGCACGACCCGGCCGACCTCGACGGCGTACCGGCACCGCTCGGCGAACTACTGTCCCGCTGCCTGGAGAAGGACCCGGCCGACCGTCCCGAGGTGGCGGAGCTGGTACGGGAGCTGCTGCCCGCGGAGGGGGAGCAGGGCGCGGCCCACGACGAGGAGGGCTCCGCCGGGTCCGCCGACACGGCCGCCGCGAGCGCCGCCGACGTGGCCTCGGCCGGGGCCACCGGCACTCCCGCCGAGGACCCCGGCGGCGCCTTCGAGTCCTGGCTGCCCGACGAGGTGGTCCGGCTGATCGCCCGGCGCTCGACCGAGGCGCTCGCGCTGCCGGACATCGACCACACCGAGATCACCGGCACGGACACGGCCACGGAGACCGCTCCCGCCTCCGTCGCGCCGACCGCCGCGGACGACGGCTCCCCCGGCGCCCCCGCACAGGCGACGTACGGCTCCGACTCCGACGACACCCTGCCCGTGGCGGCCACCGGCACCCGTGCGGCCCCCGCGAGGCGTCGTGTCCTGCTCGGCGCGGGCGCACTGCTCGCCGTAGGGGGCGGCGCGACCTGGTGGGCCCTGGGCCGGGACGGTGGCGACCCGGGCAACGAGGAGCCGTCCGCGGCCTCCCGGCGGCCCTCCCACACCGTCGCGCTGCACGGCGACCTCAGCGGCGAACAGAAGGAGACCGGCAGGGCCCAGGAGAACGGACTGCGGCTGGCCGTCGCGGAGTTCAACGCCCGGCGCGACGCGCCCTTCCGGGTGGAGGTGCGCGCCGAGGACGACGCCGGCGACCCGGCCGAGTCCGCCCGCGTGGCGAAGCGGCTCGCCGACGACCCCGACGTGCTCGCCGTGATCGGACCGACCACGGACACGACCGCCCAGTCCGCGCTCGCGGCCTACGACGCCGCCCTGCTGCCGGTGCTCGCGGTGTCCCCCGGCGCCATAGCCCTGTCCGTGCAGGGCTTCCGTTCGTTCCTGCACGCCCGGCTGCCCGACTCCCTGCTGCCGTTCTACATGGACGCGTTCCTGCGGAGCACCCGGCCCCGCAGGGTCGGTGTGGTCGTCGACCGGGCGGCCGACAACTACGGCTGGGAGGTCAGCGCCAATCTGAGCAAGCAACTGCGGTTGGCCGGTCAGCCGTACGTGCCCCGGGTGGTCAGCACCATGCGGACCGGTTTCGGGGACACGGTCGACGACCTGCTGGCCGCCGACATCGACTCGTTCGCCTTCGCCGGACTGTCCGACCGGGCCGCGTCGTTCGCCCGGACCCTGCGCGAGCGCGGTTTCACCGGCGCCCGCGCCGCAGGACCGGCCCTGCTCGACCCCCGGTTCCTCACAGCGGCGAGCGAGGCCGCCGACGGGTGGACCATCGTCGCGCCGGTCGTCGACCCGGCGGGCGTCCCCGAGGCGAAGGCGTTCGTGGCCGCCTACCGGAAGCGGTGGAAGAAGGCGCCTCCCCGGTACGCGGCGGAGGCCTACGACGTGACGTCGATGGTGCTCACCTCGCTCGCGGACCTCCCGTCCAAGAGCCGTACCCGCGAGGAACTGCTGGCCGCGCTGCGGGCCGCCAAGTACCAGGGCGTCACCCGGACGTACGGCTTCCAGAAGAACGGTCTGCCCGTCATCGACGGCACCGGTGGCTACCTCTGGCGCGTCGAGAACGGGGCGTTCGTGTACGGCGGCCCCGCGCCGCTGACCGCCTGATGGAGCCGCTGCGCACCGCCGATCCGTCGCGGCTGGGCGACTACCGCCTGCTGCGGCGGCTCGGCGCCGGCGGCATGGGCGTCGTCTTCCTGGCCCGCGCGCCCGGCGGGGCCTTCGCCGCGGTCAAGGTCGTCCGGGCTTCCCACGCCGACGACGCGGGGTTCCGGGCCCGGTTCCGCCGGGAGATCGAGGCGGCCCGGCAGGTGGACAGCCCCTGGGTGGTCCCCCTGCTGGACGCGGACGCCGACGCGGAGGATCCGTGGCTGGCGACCGCGTTCGTACCGGGTCCTTCGCTCTTCGAGGCGCTGGAGGGGCATGGGCCGTGGTCCGCGGGGTCCGTGGGTGTGCTGGGGCTGCGGCTCGCCGAGGCGCTCGACGCGGTCCACCGGGCGGGTCTGGTGCACCGCGACGTCAAACCGGGCAACGTACTGCTGGCCCCGGACGGTCCGCGGCTGATCGACTTCGGTATCGCGCGCACGCCGGAGGGTACGGCGCTCACGTCCACCGGCGTCATCGTGGGCTCGCCAGGCTTCCTGTCGCCCGAGCAGGCGCGGGCACGCGGCGCCGGGATCGGCCCGCCCAGCGATGTCTTCTCGCTGGGCTGCGTCCTGGCCTTCACCGCGACCGGTGTCCGGCCGTTCGGCACCGGCGCGGCCGCCGGGGTGCTGCTGCGCACGGTCTACGACGAGCCGGAGCTGCCCGGGATCCCGGAGGCGCTGGAGCCGGTGGTGCGGGCGTGTCTGGACAAGGATCCGGCGGGCCGGCCGACCGCCGTCGAGGTCGGTGTGGCGCTGGACGCGGCCGTGCCGGCCGACCGGGAGCGGTGGCTGCCGGAGCCGGTGATCCGGCTGATCGCTCGGCGGTCGGCGGCGGTGCTGGCGATGGGGGCGATCGAGCCGACCCGGGTGACCGCGCCGACACCCCCCGCATCGGCATCGGCATCGGCGCCGGCGGACGTGGTGACGGTGACGTCGCTCGAAAAACCGGGGGACGAGGCCCCTAAGCGGGATCAGGGGCGGGCTCGGGGCACGAGTCGCCGCGGTTTCCTGG
>NZ_JARGEE010000286.1:0-11832 GCF_033794485.1 Streptomyces sp. MB09-02B | reverse complement strand
GGACGGGCACGGGGACGGGGACGAGGGGTTCCGACCGTACGACGACGGCGGTGACGGCGACGCCGTACGGCGGGAGGACGGCTCGCGCTCCGGCGAGGGCTCGGCCGTCGGCAGCCGTCGCCGTGGTGGCGGCCCCTCGCACAGTACGGGTGGCGGCGCGCGTGGCAAGCGCGGCGGGCGGGGTGGCCGGAGGCGTGGCCTCGGGGAATCGGGCGACGGCCCGGACGACGGGGGACCACAGGACGGGGGTTCGTCTTTCTCGTCGAGGGCCGAGAAAGGCGAATCCTCCGGGGACCCGGCTGAGCGGGCGCGCGGGATCTGTCTGCGCCTGCTCACCGGGACCCCGCGCACCCGTAAGCAACTCGCGGACGCCCTGCACAAACGCGAGATCCCCGAGGACGTCGCGGAGGAGGTGCTGTCGAGGTTCGAAGAGGTCGGACTGATCAACGACAGCGCGTTCGCCGACGCCTGGGTGGAGTCCCGGCATCACGGTCGGGGCCTGGCACGACGGGCCCTTGCCAGGGAACTGCGCACCAAGGGTGTCGACTCGGCCCTGATCGACGAGGCCGTCTCCCAGCTCGACTCGGAGCAGGAGGAGACGACCGCGCGCGAACTCGTCGCCCGCAAGCTGCGCTCCACCCGCGGCCTCGATCGTGACAAACGCCTCCGCCGTCTCGCCGGCATGCTCGCCCGCAAGGGCTACCCCGAGGGCATGGCCCTGCGCGTGGTCCGGCAGGCGTTGGAGGAAGAGGGGGAGGAGACGGAGGGGCTGGAGGACGAGGGGTACTGAGGCGAGGGACGCCGCCTCGGTGGGCAAGGGGCGGGGGAGCGAGCCGGGGCCGCTCGGGCCGGGCTCATTGCCAGTCGGACGGGCGCTCGACGTGTTCCAGGCGCAGCACCTGGCCCGTGCGGCTGAAGCGGCGGATACGGGGGAGGGGCGGGTAGTAGGCGTGGACGGAGATCGCGTGCTCCTCGGGGGACTCGTTGAGCACCTCGTGGACATGGTGGCGTCCGAAGGAGCGCCCCTTGCCGGCGGACAACTGCCGCTCGCGGTCGACGCCTTCGGTGAGTTCGAGGGTCTTCCAGCCGTCCGTGGGCAGCCGGGCGGCGAGCGAGTACTCCTTGAGTTCGCCCGCCGCGGTGACGAAGGCACCCACCGAGTCGGCGTGGTCGTGCCAGCCGGTCCCCGTGCCGGGCGGCCAGCCGATGAGCCAGGCCTCGCTGCCGCCGGGGCCTTCGAGCCGCACCCAGGTACGGCCCTCGGGATCGAGTGGGAGGGACGCGATCAGCTCGGCGTCGGCGGCGGTCCGGCGCGCGAAGTCGAGCAGCTCCGCCTGCGTGGGGGCGGAGACGGTCGGAGCGGAAGTGGGGGGAACAACGGGGGACACAGACACGGGTACCGTCCTGAAGTGCGTTCGCTGGGGAGCGCGCGGCTGCACACGGGTGGCGCGCGAAAGAAGAGGGATGCGAAGTCAGCAGGACGGACGACACACGCAGCCCGCATAGCGGACGAGGTCCATATGGACCCTCCGCCACAGGCGCGTAGAGGTGTCGGTCACGGACCGGAGTACACCATGACCGGCCCGGAGGGTCAACTCACTGTCACTATGTGGACACGCAGTGACGGCGTCGACGAGGGACGCGGGTTGCGCAGGGCAATCTCGACGTGCGCTCGTGGTCTCGACGACGCTCGTGGTCTCAACGTGCGCTCGTGGCCGCGTCGCTGGTGTCGGGCTGTTGCTTCGCCCCGCCCAGCGTCGCCTCCGCGGCCGCGTACAGGTCGGCCGGGCGCACGCCGCTCAGAGCGGTGACGAGGTACCCGTCGGGGCGGACGAGGAGGACGGTGTGGGCGGCCGCGCCCGGGTAGGCCTCGGCGACCAGCAGCTCGGCCGGCCGCGGCAGGGCGGAGACGGCGGCGGCGAGACGGGGCATGATCCCGGCGCTCATCCAGTGCTTGCGCTCCCACACCCCGGTCCCTGGCGCGATCAGCACGACCAGCAGTGCCCCGCGTCCTAGGCGGTCCCGCAGCGGTACGAAGGAGCCGTCCTCCGCCGTCACCTCCACATCCACGACCTGGGTGCCCGGCAGCGTGTCGACCGGAGTTTCCCCGGCGGCGGGTAGAGGCATCAGCGGCGAGTCGGAGTACGCCCCCGGCGCACCCAGCGCCCCGCGCCCCAGGTGGCCGTCGGCCAGCAGCGCGTCGTGGCCCCGGGCCGAGCCGGGGACGTACGACCGCAGCCCCTTGCCGCCGCGCAGCAGGGGCAGCACCTGGTCGGCGGCGCGCAGTCGGGCGGCGACGGCTGCGCGCCGTTCCGTCTGGTAGCTGTCGAGCAGGGTCTCGTGCGGGCCGTGGTGCCAGGCCAGGGCCAGTTTCCAGGCGAGGTTGTCGGCGTCCCGCAGCCCCTCGTCGAGTCCCTGGGTGCCGAGGGCCCCGAGCAGGTGCGCTGCGTCGCCCGCGAGGAAGACCCGGCCCACCCGCCAACGCCGGGCGAGCCGGTGGTGCACGGTGTGGACACCGGTGTCCAGCAGGTCGTACGGCGGTGTCGACCCGCCCGTCCAGCCGGCGAGGGTCTCGCGGACGCGGGCCACGAGGAGGTCCGGCGTCACGAGGTCCTTGCCCGGTGGCAGGAGCCAGTCGAGACGCCAGAGACCGTCGTCGAGAGGCCGCGCGGTGATCTCCCCGCCGGACGGGCCCGCCGTGCGCCAGGGCGGCATACGGTGCAGCAACGCTTCGCCGGGCCAGGGGAGTTCCGCGCGCAGCGCCGCCACCGCGTGCCGTTCCACCGCCGTACGGCCGGGGAAACGGATGTCCTGGAGCTTGCGGACCGTGGAGCGGGGGCCGTCGCACCCGACCAGGTAACTGCCGCGCCACCAGGTGCTCTTGGGCCCGCGGGTGTGGGCCGTGACGCCGGACTTCTCCTGTTCGAGCGCGTCGAGCCGGCTCTCCACGGCGACCTTGACGAGCCGCTCACCGGCGATGGCCTCGCGCAGGGCGGCGGTCAGGACGTGCTGGGCGATGTGGAGCGGGGGGAGGTCCGCAGAGGCCTCGACGATGTCCTCGGCAACGCCCCGTCGGCCGTTCGCGCCCTCCCGCGCCGAGGCCTGCGTTTCGTCGAAGCCGGTCTGTCCGAACCTGACCTGACGCATCACCTGCTTGCGCCGCATCGACCGCCATCCGGCCCAGCGGAAGCCGAGCCGGGAGAGGGGGGCGCCGGACAACCGTTCCAGCAGTGCGGCCGTGTCCTCGTTCAGGACCACCGTCCGTGCCGGCCGCTGCTCGTCCTTCCCCGGTCCCTCGTCGAGGACCACGGACGGCACGTCCTGGCGCGCCAGCGCGAGGGCGAGCGTGAGCCCCACGGGCCCCGCGCCGACGACGATCACCGGATCCACGGCGCGGCGCCCCCTGCCCGACGTGACGTCCCGGCGGACGTGGGTGAACAGGAAGTTGGAGCAGGGTGCACGATCACAGAACGTATGCAACCCATTGCCGGTGCTTGCGTCAAGTGACGGAGGGCAGTGGCGATCATGCCACTGCCCTCCGGGGAGCGAAACGGGGGACATCCTGGGCGGATGTCACCTGATCACCTGTCAGGTGCCTGAGCCTCCGCCTTGGCCGCCTTCGCGGCCGGCGTCACCGATGCCGATGCCGCCGAAGGCGCCTCCCGCGCCGGTCGCCGCGGTGCCCTCGATCGCCGCCGGGCCCAGAACCGCTCCGGTCGACTTCTTGCCGCGCCGCAGCCGCTGCTCAAGCCAGCTCGCGAAGGTGGTGATGATGAAGTTCAGGATGATGTAGATGATCGCCACGACAACGAAGCTCTGGATGACATTGCCGTAGTTGGCAGCCACCGTACTGCGCGCGTTGAGGAGGTCGGTGAACTGCAGCAGCACACCACCGAGCGCCGTGTCCTTCACGATGACGACGAGCTGGCTGACGATGGCCGGGAGCATCACGGTGACCGCCTGCGGCAGCAGGATGCTGCCCATCGTCTGGCCCTTGCGCAGACCGATCGCCTGGGCGGCCTCCGTCTGGCCCTTGGGGAGGGCGAGGATGCCGGCGCGTACGACCTCGGCGAGGACCGAGGCGTTGTAGAGCACCAGGCCGGTGACGACCGCGTACATCGGCCGGTCCTCGGTGCTGACGCCTGTCGAGCGGGCATAGACCTCGTTGGCGAACAGCATCAGCAGCAGGACCGGGATCGCCCGGAAGAACTCCACCACGGTGCCAGCCGGAACGCGGACCCATCGATGGTCGGAAAGACGCGCAATGCCCAGGAGCGCGCCCAGCGGGAGGGCGATCACCATGGCGAGCCCCGCGGCCTTGAGCGTGTTGGCGAGGCCGGGCAGCAGATAGGTGGTCCATGCCTGGGACGTGGTGAAGGGCTTCCAGAGACTCCACTCCAGCTGGTCCTTCTCGTCCATCTTCTGCCACACCCACCATACGAGGAGGGCCAGCAGGACCACGAAGACCA
Source organism: Streptomyces sp. MB09-02B (assembly GCF_033794485.1). Classification (NCBI taxonomy): domain Bacteria; kingdom Bacillati; phylum Actinomycetota; class Actinomycetes; order Kitasatosporales; family Streptomycetaceae; genus Streptomyces; species Streptomyces sp. MB09-02B. Next base: position 7,363 of record NZ_JARGEE010000286.1, on the reverse strand, counting down.
CCGTGAGGATCACGTTGCGCCGTTTGGCCCGGGGGCCGGGGGCGTCGTAGAGGACGGAACTCATCGCTTCACCGCCAGTCGCTTGCTCAGCCAGCCGAGGATCAGGCCGGTGGGCAGGGTCAGTACCACGAACCCGAAGGCGAAGACCGCGCCGATGAGCAGCGTCTGTGCCTCCTTCTCGATCATGCCCTTCATGAGGTAGGCGGCCTCCGCCACACTGATCGCGGCCGCCACGGTCGTGTTCTTGGTCAGCGCGATCAGTACGTTGGCCAACGGGCCGATGACCGCGCGGAAGGCCTGCGGCAGCACGATGAGTCCGAGGACCTGGCCGAAGCTCAGGCCGATGGCGCGAGCCGCCTCGGCCTGGCCCACGGGCACCGTGTTGATGCCGGAGCGCAGTGCCTCGCAGACGAACGCCGCGGTGTAAGCGACGAAACCGAGGACCGCGAGCCGGAAGCCCTGGACCTTGAAGTCGTCGGGGGCACCCATCGTCATACCGAAGATGTCGGCGAGGCCGAGCGAGGTGAAGACGATGATGACGGTGAGCGGGATGTTCCGCACAAGGTTCACGTAAGCGGTGCCGAAGCCCCGCATCAGGGGGACGGGGCTGACCCGCATGGCGGCCAGCAGGGTCCCCCAGACCAAGGAGCCGATGGCCGAGGCGACGGTGAGTTTGACCGTCATCCAGAAGGCGCCCAACAGGCTCGGGTCGTCATAGTTTGAAAGGAAGTCGAACACTGTCTCCCGCGCTTCCGGGTGTGTGGCATACGTGGCAGGCGCAGAGCGCCGCCGCCCTTACCGCGCCTTGCGGCGGGCGGCGGCGCGCCTGCGAGAACCGCGCTGGGCGCGGATACCCGACTTACTTGATGTCGCCGATCTTCGGGGCGGGCTCGTTCTTGTAGTCGGCCGGGCCGAAGTTCTCCTTGACCGCGGTCTCCCAGGCGCCGTCGCTGACCATCTTCTCGAGGGCGGCGTTGATCTTGTCCACGGTCGCGGTGTCGCCCTTCTTGACGCCGATGCCGTAGTTCTCGTTGCTGAGCTTCAGGCCCGCGAGCTTGAACTTGCCCTTGTACTGCTCCTGCGCGGCGTAGCCGGCGAGGATCGAGTCGTCGGTGGTCAGGGCGTCCACGGCACCGCTCTGCAGACCCGCGAGGCACTCGGAGTAACCGCTGTTCTCACGCAGCTGGGCATCCGGGGCGATGGTGTCCTTGACGTTCTGCGCCGAGGTGGAACCGGTCACCGAGCAGAGCTTCTTGCCGTTGAGGTCCGTGCCCTTGCTGATGTCGGAATCCGACTTGATCAGCAGGTCCTGGTGGGCCAGCAGGTACGGGCCGGCGAAGTCGACCTTCTTCTTGCGCTCGTCGTTGATCGAGTACGTCGCCGCGATGAACTTGACGTCGCCGCGGGCCAGCGCGTTCTCGCGGTCGGCGCTCTTGGTCTCGACGAACTCGATCTGCTTGGCGTCGTAGCCGAGCTCCTTGGCCACGTATGTGGCCACGTCGACGTCGAAGCCGGAGAAGGAACCGTCGGGCTCCTTCAGGCCGAGACCGGGCTGGTCGTACTTGATACCGATCTTGATCTTGTCGCCGCCGCTGGAACCGGAGTCGGAGCCGTTGTCGTTGCCGTCGTCGCTGCCACACGCGGTGGCGGTCAGGGCGAGGACGAGGGCGGCTGCTGCTGCGGCGGAGGCCTTGCGGAGCTTCATGGTGAACATCCTTTGCGTGGTGAAGAGATGCGGACCGTCATGGTGCGGGTGCCGGGGCCGGATGGGGCCCCGGCAGGGCCGTCAGTGGTGCAGGATCTTCGACAGGAAGTCCTTGGCCCGGTCGCTGCGGGGGTTGCTGAAGAACTGGTCCGGCACAGCCTCTTCGACGATGCGGCCGTCCGCCATGAACACCACCCGGTTGGCGGCCGAACGGGCGAAGCCCATCTCGTGGGTGACCACGACCATGGTCATGCCGTCCCGGGCGAGCTGCTGCATGACTTCCAGGACCTCGTTGATCATCTCGGGGTCCAGCGCCGAGGTCGGCTCGTCGAAGAGCATGACCTTGGGGTCCATGGCCAGCGCCCGCGCGATCGCGACACGCTGCTGCTGACCGCCGGAGAGCTGTGCGGGGTACTTGTCCGCCTGGGTTCCCACGCCGACCCGGTCGAGCAGGTTCCGGGCCTTCTCCTCGGCCTGCTTCCTGTCGGTCTTGCGGACCTTGAGCTGTCCCAGCATCACGTTCTCGAGCACGGTCTTGTGCGCGAAGAGATTGAACGACTGGAACACCATGCCGACGTCCGCCCGCAGTCGTGCGAGCGCCTTGCCCTCCGCGGGCAGCGGCTTGCCGTCGATCGTGATGTCGCCGGAGTCGATCGACTCCAGCCGGTTGATGGTGCGGCACAGGGTGGACTTACCGGACCCGGAGGGTCCGATCACCACGACGACCTCGCCCCTGGTGATCGTCAGATCGATGTCCTGGAGTACGTGCAACGCGCCGAAGTGCTTGTTGACGCTCTTCAGGACGACCAGGTCGTCGGCCGCGGGCACCGCGTCCTTGACCACCGAAACTTCGGTCATCGCTTTGGGCTCCGTCTTCCTCGGTTTCGGAGGACAGTAGTGACCGGCGACGACCAGCGTCATTACATCTGAGCGAGAATTGAGCATAACGATCTGGTAGCCGGACGGACACTGCACGTGACGGGCCCGGGCGGGGTGTTTCGGCTGGATAACGGAACTCGTTCGGAACCCGTCCGGCCTTGACGGCGTCCTCACTCATCAGTGTGACTGCGAAGGGGCCGATACGCGCGTGCCCGGGATGCGAATCCGCGTAATGTGTGCCAGCCGAGACGCACAGATGACCGAAACGCATGACCCATCGAGCAGGAAGGGGCCGGAATGAGGCTGCTCCTCGTCGAGGACGACAACCACGTCGCCGCCGCCCTGTCCGCGGTCCTGGCCCGGCACGGCTTCGACGTCACCCACGCCCGCAGCGGCGAGGAGGCGCTCCAGGCGCTCGTCCCCGAGGGCAACGGCTTCGGGGTCGTCCTGCTCGACCTCGGCCTGCCCGACCAGGACGGCTACGAGGTCTGCGGCAAGATCCGCAAGCGCACCAGCACCCCGGTGATCATGGTGACGGCCCGCTCCGACGTACGGTCCCGGATCCACGGCCTCAACCTCGGCGCCGACGACTACGTGGTCAAGCCCTACGACACCGGCGAGCTGCTCGCCCGCATCCACGCCGTCGCCCGCCGCCGGGCCCCCGACGAGGCCGCGTCCTCCGGTGACAGCGGGCTGCGGCTCGGGTCCGTGCTCATCGAGCTGCCCACCCGGCAGGTCAGTGTGGACGGCTCGGTCGTCCAGCTGACCCGCAAGGAGTTCGATCTGCTCGCGCTGCTGGCCCAGCGGCCCGGGGTCGTCTTCCGCCGGGAACAGATCATCAGCGAGGTGTGGCGGACCAGTTGGGAAGGGACCGGACGCACCCTGGAAGTGCATGTCGCCTCCCTGCGGTCCAAGCTGCGGATGCCTGCCCTCATCGAGACGGTGCGCGGGGTCGGCTACCGGCTGGTCGCCCCGACGCCGTAGCGTGCCCGCGTGCGCACTCGTCTTCTTCCGCTGCTCATCGTCCTGATGGCCGCCGTGCTGCTGGCCCTCGGCATTCCGCTGGCGGTGAGCCTCGCGGCGGCGCGGCAGCAGGAGGTGGTCGTCGACCGCATCGACGACACGGCACGTTTCGCGGCCCTCGCCCAGTTCGTCACCGAGCGCCCGAGCGGATCCCGGGTGGACACCACGGACGGCCGCGGCGAGACCCTCCAGCGGGAGCTGGAGCAGTACTACCGGGTGTACGGCATCAAGGCCGGCGTCTTCTATCGTGAGAAGAGCCAGCCCTCCATGGCCAACGCCCCCGTGGAATGGGGCCGGCCCACCGAGGGGGAGGGGCTCGCCGCCTTCGAGGAGGCGCTGCTGGGGCGCCGCCCGCACGATCCGAAACAGGTGTGGCCCTGGCAGGAGGGCCGGCTCGTCGTCGCGTCCCCCGTCATCCACGACGGGGACGTGGTCGCGGCCGTCGTCACCGACTCGCCCACCGACCAGATGCGCTCGAAGATCCTGCGCGGCTGGCTGATCATCGGCGCGGGCGAGATCGCCGCGATGCTCCTCGCCGTGGGTGCGGCGCTGCGGCTGACGGGCTGGGTCCTCAAGCCCGTACGGGTGCTCGACGTCACCACCCACGCCATCGCCTCCGGGCGCCTCAAGTCGCGGGTCGCGGTGGCCAGCGGACCGCCCGAACTCCGGCGGCTGGCACGGTCGTTCAACGAGATGGCCGACAACGTCGAGGACGTGTTGGAGCAGCAGCGCGCCTTCGTCGCGGACGCCTCGCACCAACTCCGCAACCCGCTGGCCGCGTTGCTGCTCCGCATCGACCTGCTCGCGCTCGAACTGCCCGAGGGCAACGAGGAGATCGCCTCCGTCCGCACTGAGGGCAAACGGCTCGCCTCGGTCCTGGACGATCTGCTCGACCTGGCGCTCGCCGAGCACGCGGAGTCCGATCTGCGACTCATCGACGTGGGTGAACTCACCGCCGAGCGTGTGGCGTCCTGGTCGCCGCTGGCCGACGACAAGGGAGTGTCGCTGGTCGGCACCTGCCCGGCCACCACCGCCTGGGCCGATCCCATCGCCCTGTCCAGCGCCCTGGACGCGGTGATCGACAACGCCCTGAAGTTCACGCCGGCCGGGGAACGTGTCGAGGTCCGGGTCGCCTCGAACGGTGAGACGTCCTCGGTCGTGGTCACCGACGGTGGGCCCGGTCTCAGTGACGAGGAGCTGGAGCGCGTCGGCGACCGCTTCTGGCGCAGTACCGCCCACCAGAACATCAAGGGCTCGGGCCTCGGGCTCTCCATCTCCCGGGCGCTGATCGTGGCGGGCGGCGGCTCCATCGCCTACGCCCACCACGAGCCGCACGGCCTGCGGGTCACGGTGACGGTGCCTCGGTCGCGTCCGCCGGCCTAGGGGTCCTACGGCTTGGGGGTTCTTCGGCCTGGGGGTCCTACCGCCTGGGGTGAGGAGGAGTGGCTGGGACGACCCCTCAGGCCGCTGGGACGGGCCCCTGAGGCGGCTGGGAGGTCCACCTCCGGGCTACGGCTTGACCGACCGGTAGTACGCCCTCGCGCCCCTGTGCAGCCGCAGTGGGTCCGTGTAGATCGCGGTGCGCAGGTCCACCACCTGGGCCGCGTGGACGTGCTGGCCGATGTTGTCCCGACTCTTGAGGACGACGCGGGTCAGCCACTCGGTGAGCCGTGGGTCCATGTCCGCGCGGGTGATGAGCAGGTTCGCCACGGTCAGGGTGGGCACCGGGGCCGTCAGGATGGTCGGGTAGGCGTCGGCGGGCATCACGGACGCCCGGTAGTGGCTGAAGACCCCGCCCTGGTCGTGCAGCGCCGCCACCAGGTCGCTGCGGATGGGGACGAACCGGAAGGCGTACTTCTCCTTCTCCGCGAGGTCCGTCAGACCCTTCGTGGGCAGGCCGCCGGACCAGAAGAACGCGTCGATCCTTCCGGTGCGCAGGGCGTCGGGGCTCGTGCCGATGGTGTCGCGCCGCGCGTCTATGTCCTTGTCGATGTCCAGCCCGTCCGCCGCCAGCAGACGTTCGGCGATCAGCCGTACGCCGGAGCCCTCGGGCCCGACGGCGACCCGTTTGCCCTTGAGCTCCGAGACGTTCTGGATGGTCGAGTCGGCCGGGACCACCAGCTGCACGTAGTCGTCGTAGAGCCGGGCCACCCCGCGCAGCTGATCGGCGCCGGGCTGGTCCTCGTCGATGTACGTCTGGACGGCGTCGGCCGCGGCGATGGCGAAGTCGGCCTGCCCGGTGGCGACCCGGCGGACGTTCGTCTGGGAACCGTTGCTCGGCATGAGCTGGACCCGCAGCCCGGGCATGTCCCCGGCGATCGCGTTCCGCAGCCGGCTGCCGTACTCCTGGTAGACGCCCCGCTCGGCTCCCGTGGTCACCGTGATCGTCCCGCTCGGGGGCTTCTCGCTCGGCCACAGCCACCACGCGAGCAGCCCGAGGACCACCAACGAAGCCACCGAGCCCAGCAGCGCGCGCCGCCTGCCGATGCGTGGGAGTACCTGGACCATGCGACGAGATCCTGCCAGGTCACCGGGCGGGCAGGCCAGGGCCGGACCCATCCGGTGCGAGCTCGTGACCTCGGTGCCGCCGGACCCCTGCGGGGCGGGGTCCGGCGGCCGGGGGCGCAGAGCGCGGTCAGCGGCCGGTGGCGACCGCCGTGCGCAGGCGCTCCAGCTCCCCGTACATGACCTCGCCCGGGCACTCCGTGGCCATCCAGTCCCGGTGGCCGCTGATCTCCGCGACCTCCTTCTGGGTGCCGTTGACCGGGTTGGTGTACGTCACGCGGGCCTGCGGGTCGACGCCGTGCTGGCGGACCAGGACCTTCACGAGCCGGGTCAGCGAGGCGCGGGCGGCCTCCTTGGGGCCCTGCCCGGTGAAGGTGCCCAGCAGGGCGATGCCGAGGTTGCCGGAGTTGAAGCCGCCCACGTGGAAGGCGGTCACCACCTTGCCGTCGGCGTCGTGCGCGGGCAGGCCGTCGTCGCCGGAGTAGCGGCCCTCGTAGATACGGCCCTCCTCGTCGATGAGGAAGTGGTAGCCGATGTCGCCCCAGTCGTTGGTGACGGCGTGCAGCTGGTAGATCGCGCGGACCGTGGCGGCGGGGTCCGGGTCGTCGTTGGTCATGGCCGTGTGGTGCACGGTGATGGTCTGGAAGGGGTAGAACGCGGTCGGCGAGTTCTCCGTGCCGTCCGCCTTGAACCGCAGCGACTCGTCGGCGCCCCAGGCGGCCCGGGTCAGGTACTGGACACCTCTGACGCGCGTGGGGTCGCTCGGAACCTTCACCCTCCGGTCCGGCCCGTGCTTGCAGTCGAGCGCCAGCGAACGCAGCCCGGTGGCTCCGTCGGGCGCCTTCAGCTCGTAGCCGGCGGCCTGGTCGGCAGCGATCAGCACACCGCCGCCGTTGGCGACCGAGCAGCCGCCGTCGCCGAGCGAGCGCCATGCGCCCTGGGTGCCGTCGGTGTCCCGCATCCGGATCTCGCCTCCGGTGGTCGCGTCGGTGCCGCCCCAGCGGACGCCCACGTAGCCGATGGGGAAGGCCGCCTCGACGGGTGCCTCGCCGGTGGCGGCCTCGCTGCGGGTCTTCGGGAAGGTCTCGGTCGTCGTGCCGGCCTCGGTGTCCTCGGTGCCGGTGTCAGCGCCGCCGGAGTCGCCGGTCGTGGCCATCACGGTCGGCGTGATCACGGCGCCGGCCGCGACCGCGCCGGCGGCGCCGATCACGGTACGGCGGGTCACCCGGGACTTGGCGCGGTGGGTGGGGG
>NZ_JARGEE010000285.1:0-11839 GCF_033794485.1 Streptomyces sp. MB09-02B | reverse complement strand
TTTTAATTTGAAGCGGTAATATGATTTTTTTGTCTTTCTTGTGGGCTTGGAGTTGTGTATAAAAGACCGCTTCTACCTGGTCGGGGGAGGCGGGGCCCAGCACGACACGCGCGCGCGTGTGCCCGCGAACCGCGTCCGTGAGGGCGTCCAGGTGGTCGAACTGTTCGGTGATCACGACGGTGACGTCGACCGCGCGGCCGTGTCGGAGAGGGATCTGCAGGAGGGACTGCGGGTCGGGCCGGCCCTCGGCCGTGGCGAGGTGGGTCAGCACGGTCGGGCGGTCGAGGAGGAGCCAGAGGGGGCGGCGGATGTCGTCCGGCGCCGGAAGGCCGGACTGGCGGGCCCGGTTCGTGGCGATCAGTCTGCGCTCCGTCTCCTGGGACGCCCACTCCAGGATCGCCAGCGTCCCGGAGATGCCGCTCTCCACGGCGAGGACACCGTCGCGGCCGGTCAGGCACGCGTACTCGCCGCTGCCGCCGCCCTCGACGATGACGACGTCGCCGTGCTGGAGCGCCTGGAGGGCGATCGAGCGGAGCAGGGTCGTGGTGCCGCCGCCCGGCTCGCCCACGGCCAGCAGATGCGGCTCGGTGGAGCGGGCGCCGGTGCGCCAGACGACCGGCGGCACATCCCGCTGCTCCTCCCCGGACGCGAGGGGAAGGGTGCGCTGGACGTGCGTCTCGTCGGTGAACCCCAGGATCGTCTCGCCGGGTGCCGTCACGAATCGCTGGGCGGTGATGTCGGTGGCGAGCGGGGGGAGGACGGCGACGGTGAGCTCGTTGCCCTCCTCGTCCCAGGTGAAGCGGTACTCGCGGCCGCGGCCCGCCTTGGTGTGCAGCAGCTGCTCGACGCGTGCGCGAGCCTCTGCCTCGCCGTCCGTGAAGTACGCCGGGTAGCGGATCAGCAGATGGCAGATCCGGCCGGTGCCGTCGAACGCGTATGTGGGGAAGGCCTTGTCCCAGGCGCCGCCGTACGCGTAGAGCGGCTCGGGGTCCTCGGAGGCCGAGAAGCAGGGGACCAGGGCCTCGTAGAGGGAGCGTAGTCGCTGGGTCTGGGACTCGTCGGGGCCGGCGGGCTCGGCGACGGCGCCCTCGCGACCCGCCCACGCTGCCGCCGCCATCAGGGCGATGACGGCGAGCAGCAGGCCGTACGGCACCAGGGTCACGACCAGGACGACCGAGGCCGCCAGGAAGAGCAGTGACCCGCGACGGTCCTTCGGGGTCTCGGCCCATCTGTGGCGCCCGGCGGCGACCAGCCGGCGCAGTCCACGCGTGATCGTGATCAACGGGTGGAGGACGTCGGTGGCGCCGTCGGCCGCCGTCCGGGCCAGCTCCCGGCTCCTGGCGAGGTGCGCGCCACCGGTGCTCAGAATGCGGGGGAGGGGGACCCTGGCCACGGCTCTCTCCTGGGGGTGCGTGCGGATGGGGGCGGGGTCAGAACTTGATCCCGCCGAGGAGGCTCGCGAGGCTCTCGCCGCCCGCTGTGATGCTCGGGGCGATGCCCGTGCTGGCGAGGTAGAAGCCGAAGAGCGTGACGACGAGGCAGTGCGAGGCCTTCAGGCCGTCCTTGCGGAAGAACAGGAAGACGATGACGCCGAGCAGCACGACGCCTGAGATGTTCAGGATCATTTTGGCTCTCCTGGTTGGTGGGGACAGTCACCATGAGTTCTTCCAGAGTCACAGGATGTATCCATACTATAAAAGGTGCATATGGGTGAAATTCGACAGAATTCGCCCCGATGGTCGCATCGAGGCTGGGCCGTCCGGGCTGGGCTGTTGCGTGTGACGGGACTCGGTGTGATCTTTGCCTCGGCTGTGTCTGCTGATGTGCGCGTCGAGCCAGTACCCTGACGATTCACCCGTTCGGCTCGAAGCGTGTATGTGAGAGGTGGTCCCGGCGATGAGCGAAGCCCCCGACCCCGAGGTCGTGGAGCTGGCGACCAAGATCTTCGATCTGGCCCGCAGGGGCGAGACCGAGGCGCTCGTGGCGTATGTCGACGCGGGTGTTCCGGCCGACCTCACCAACGACCGCGGCGACTCGCTCGTGATGCTCGCCGCGTACCACGGGCACGCCGACGCCGTCGGGGCCCTCCTGGCCCGTGGCGGGGAGGCCGACCGGGTCAACGACCGCGGCCAGACCCCCCTCGCCGGGGCGGTTTTCAAGGGTGAGGAGGGCGTCGTCCGCGTCCTCCTGGAGGCCGGTGCCGACCCGGTCGCGGGCACTCCGAACGCGATCGATACCGCACGGATGTTCGGTAAGACGGAACTGCTCGAACTGTTCGCAGCACACTGATCAACATGTTCTGACCAGGAAAAACACGAAAGACGGGGGAGGCGGTACGGGGCCGCCGGATATTTCGGTCGCGGCAGGAAGAACCGCCGGGTCATCATGACGTCGTGATTCACGGACATGATGGCTGGGCAGGTGTTGCCGCACCGCGTGGGCCGTGACGCGGTCCGCATGGGCCACCGACGAGAGGCAGAGGAAGATGGTCTTCAGCAAGCAACAGACGGCGGGCGCTCCGACGTGTTGTCACGCGGCCAGGTAACGCAGGATTCCCGGTTGCGTCGACGCTTGATATGAGGCTGTTTCCCATGTTCGAACCGGTCATAGCGCCCAGCGGTACGCTGCTCGGCCTGCTCCAGAGGGGCCGCGGCGACGGCACGCTGCACGCCCTCACCGCCCCGCGGGCCGAAGCGCTCGCGGCGCTGAACCACTGTGTGCTGAGCGACCCCCGCCACGACTGGCAGGTGGAGAACCGCTCGCTCTACTACGCCCGTCTCTACCTCGACCTGAGCGGTGAGCTCGACGAGATCGAGCGGCACCTCTTCGATGCCGAGGACGTGCTCGACACCGACGAGTCACGCACCGGGCTGGCCCTCGCGGTCCTCGGGCACCTCGCCTCGTACGGCAGGCGGGACGCGCTCGAACTGCTGCGCAGGTACGCCGCCGTGGGCACCAGCTGGGCCTGGGCCCTGGACGAGCTGGCCCTCAGGGACGACGACGAAGGGCTGCGTGCCCTCGCCGAACCCGTCCTGGCCCGCTTCACCACCGATCCGCAGGGCGAGGCCGAGCTGGCCGCCGCCGTCCGCGACGCCTTCGAACCCCGGCCCTGGCGGCTGTGGGCCGACGATCCCCGCGAAGCGATCGCCACCCGCGTGCGGGCCGCCCAGGAGACCGGCAGTTTCGACCGCTGGCAGCGGCAGATGCGACCCAGCGGGCCCCGGCCCGGGTGGAGCGTCGCGGCCGTCTTCGAGTGGGCCCAGCAGGGCATCGAACGCGGAGCCGTCCTCCACGTGCCAGCCGCCCGCTGTCTGACCGCCGTCGCCGGCCCCGAGGACCGGCCCGAGATCGTCTCCGCCGCCCGGACGGGCGACGACGGTGCCCGCTGTACCGCCCTGCGCTACCTCGCCGACGGCAACGATCCCGACGCCCTCGACCTGATCGAGGGCGCCGTGACCGACGGCACGGCGATGGTCGTGGAGGCCGCCGTCGCCGCCTTCGAACGGATGCGCAGCATGGCAGCCGTCGACCGGGCACGCGGCTGGGTGCACCGGCCCGACCCCTTGGGCGCCGCCGCCGGACGCATGCTCGCCTGTCTCGGCGGGACCAAGGACAGCGAACTGGTGCTCGGCGCGTTGCGGGAGGCCGTACGCGGCGAGGGACCGGACGCGCCGACCCTGTGGACGCTCGTCGACGGCGCCGGACGCCTCGGCATCGTCTGTGCCGCGCCCGTCCTGCGCCACATCTACCGCGAGACCGCCTCCTCCCACCTCCGCGGCCGCGCCGCCCGCGCGCTCGCCGCCACCGACCCCTCCTTCGCGGCCGGCTTCGCCGTCGAGTGCCTCTGGGACTGCGAGGAGACCACCCGCGAGATCGCCGCCCGGCACGCCGAGACGGGAGACGCGCGCGTCGTCGACCAGCTCCGCAGGCTCGCCGCCGACCCGGCCGAGGAGGACGACGTCCAGACCGCCGTACGCAGCCGAATCGGACCTGACATGCCCGCAATGTGAACACGGGGTGACCCGGACATCAGGCGGGCATGGACACGGCCTGACCTGGACAGGTGTGCAGCGCAACGCTCATGGGACGTTCCCCGCGCGGAAAGATCCACGTTGACGCGGCCACGTCCAGCGCGACGACAACACCGGTATGCGTGTCGTCATAGTGACCGAGTCCTTTCCCCCCGATGTGAACGGCGTCGCCCACTGCGCCCTGCAGACCGCGCGGCACCTCGTCGCGCGGGGGCACGCCCCGCTCGTCGTGGCCCCGGCCACCGCCCAGGGAGCCGGAGCCGACCTCCAGGCACCGTGCCCCGTCGTCCGCGTCCCCTCCCTCCCGCTCCCCGGCTACCCCCAGGTCCGCGTCGCCCTGCCCAGCCGCCGGGTCGCCGCGGCGATCGTCGAACACCGGGCCGACATCGTCCACCTGGCCAGCCCCTTCGTCCTCGGCGTGCGCGGCATGGCCGCCGCCGCCCGCCTCGGTGTCCCCGCCGTCGCCATCTACCAGACCGACCTCGCGGGATACGCCCGCACCTACGTCCACGCCGGTGAGGCGGCGGCCTGGCGGCGCATCCGCTCCGTGCACGCCGCCGCCGACCGCACCCTCGCCCCGTCCAGCGCGGCCCTGCGTGACCTGGAGGCACACGGTGTGCCCCGGGTCAGCCTGTGGCCGCGCGGCGTCGACACCGTCCGGTTCCGCCCCGACCTGCGCGACCAGGCGCTGCGCCGCGAACTCGCGCCGAACGGGGAGCTGATCGTCGGCTACGTCGGGCGTCTCGCCCCCGAGAAGCAGATCGAACTGCTCGCCGGGGTGTGCGGCCTGGAGGGCGTGCGGGTCGTGGTCGTGGGCGACGGGCCGAGCGAACCGGGGCTGCGCCAAGCACTGCAGGGGGCCGTCTTCCTGGGCCGCCGCACCGGCGACGAACTCGCGCGGATCTTCGCCTCGTTCGACGTCTTCGCCCACACCGGCCCCTTCGAGACCTTCTGCCAGACCGTGCAGGAGGCCATGGCCAGCGGGGTGCCCGTGGTGGCTCCCGCCGCCGGGGGTCCGCTGGACCTCGTCGCCCACGGGCGCACGGGGCTCCTGGTCCCGCCGCGCGACGCGGCCGCCGTACGCGACGCCGTGTGGTCGCTCGCCGCCGACCCGGCCCTGCGGGCCGCCTACGGGGCCGCCGGACGGGCCATGGTCGAGGGGCGCACCTGGGCGGCCGTCGGCGACCAGCTCATCGGGCACTACGCCGACGTGCGCACGGCGCGGACGGCGGTGGCGGCATGAGCACGGCTGTCGACGGGGCGCGGGGGAACGGTGCCCGGACGGGGCTGCGGATCGTGCGGCTCGCCAACTTCGTCGCGCCCTCCTCGGGCGGTCTGCGGACCGCGCTGCGGGAACTGGGCCGGGGGTACGAGGCGGCCGGACACGAGGCCGTGCTGGTCGTGCCCGGAGAGCGGTACACCGACCGCGCGACCGAGCAGGGCCGGGTGATCACCCTGCCCGGACCGCTGCTGCCGGGCACCGGCGGCTACCGCGTCCTCATGGACAAGCGACGGGTGGCCGGCCTCCTGGAATCCCTGGCGCCCGACCGGCTGGAGGTCTCCGACCGGACCACCCTGCGCTGGACGGGGAAGTGGGCACGGCGGGCCAGGGTGCGCGCGGTGATGGTCTCGCACGAGACCGCCGACGGGGTGCTGCGGACCTGGGGGCTGTCCGAGGGCATGGCCCGGCGGGCCTCGGACGCCCTCAACGTCCGTACGGCCCACACCTACGCGCGGGTGGTGTGCACCACCGAGTTCGCCGAACGGGAGTTCGTGCGGATCGGTGCGCGGAACGTCGTCCGGGCGCCCCTGGGCGTCGACCTCGTGGGACGCCACCCCGCCCTGCGCGACCAGGGGCTGCGGGGGCGGCACGCGCGCGTGGACGAGGTTCTGCTGGTGATGTGCTCCCGGCTGTCCGTGGAGAAGCGGCCCGGCACGGCCCTCGACGCCCTGGAGGCGCTGCTGCGGCGCGGGCAGCGGGCCGTGCTGGTCGTCGCCGGGGACGGGCCGCTGCGCGGCAGGCTCGAACAGCGTGCCAAGGGGCTGCCGGTGACCTTCCTGGGCCACGTGGGCGACCGCGAGACGCTGGGCGCGCTCCAGGCCTCCGCCGACGTGGCACTGGCCCCCGGCCCCGCCGAGACGTTCGGGCTGGCCGCTCTGGAGGCCATGGCCTGCGGTACGCCCGTGGTGGCCAGCTCCTCCTCAGCGCTGCCCGAGGTCATCGGCTCGGCCGGCGCCACGGCGGCGGACAACGGGAAGTCCTTCGCGGACGCCGTCGAACTGCTGCTGGAGCGGCCCGAGACCGAGCGCCGGGAGGCGGCACGCGCGCGTGCCGAGTGCTTCGGCTGGCGGACCGCGGTGGACGCCTTCCTCACCGCGCACGACGCGACCGTCGGGCGCCCGGTGCGGGAGGGCGCGGGATGAGAGCCCCGCGGTTCGTGGCCCTCGGCGACTCCCTCACCGAGGGCGTGGGGGACCCCGTCGCGGGCGGCCGGCGGGGCTGGGCCGCGCTGCTCGCCGAAGGGCTCGGAGCGGGCGGGGCGCCGGGCGCCGAGCCGGACCTGGAGTTCACCAACCTGGCGGTCAGCGGCTCCCAGACCCGCGACGTCCTGGAGCGGCAGCTGCCTGCCGCGCTCGACCTCCGCCCGGACATCGCCTCGGTCGTCATCGGCGTCAACGACACCCTGCGGTGCACCTTCGACATCCACGCCGTCACCGCCCGCCTCGACACGGTCTACGGGGCGCTCCGGGAGCGCGGGGCGGTGCTGCTCACCGCCTGTCTGCCCGACCCCGGGACGATGCTCGGCCTGCCCGGGGCGCTCGCCAGGCCCCTCGCCCGGCGGCAGCGGGCCGTCAACACCGTCGTGCACGCCCCTGTCCGCGCGCCACGGAGCCGTCCATCTGCACGCCTCGGAGGGTGCCTGGCTGGCGGACCGCGCGATGTGGAGCGCGGACCGGCTGCACCCCGGCGAGCGGGGGCACCGGCAGCTCGCCCTCCGCTTCCACGCCCTGCTCGCCGGGGCGGGGATCGCCACGGGCGCCGCGCCCTCCGCCGAGCCCGAGTCCGCGGCGCCCGGCCGCGGCGCCGGGCTCTGGTGGCTGGCCACCGCCGGAACGGGTTGGGTGGCCCGGCGGTGCACCGACCTGCTCCCGCAGCTCCTCGCCCTCGCCGCCGCCGAGGTACGCCACAAGGCGCGCGGCACCAGCGCCCGGCTGGACCTGTCCGCCTCCCACGCGGTGGCGTCCGCGGCCGCGCTGTCCACCACCGAGCACCGGCCGGAGGTGGCGTGAGGCGGCCCGGGGCGACCAACCCGACGCCGGGCACCGCCCCCGGTCAGTTGCGGTGCCGAACGGCGAGGAACCGCACCGGCGTGCCCGGCGTGGCCTGGGCCGCGCCGGGCAGGTCCGCCGGGTGGACGACCGCGATCACCGGATAGCCCCCGGTGGTCGGGTGGTCCGCGAGGAAGACGACCGGGCGGCCGTCCGGCGGCACCTGGACGGCGCCCAGCACCATTCCCTCGCTGGGGAGTTCACCCGCCCGGGAGCGCTCCAGGGCGGGCCCCTCCGTGCGCAGCCCGATGCGGTTGCTCGCGGACGACACGGCATAGGGACGCCTGGTGAGGGTGCGCAGCGCCGCTTCCGTGAACCAGTCGTCACGCGGTCCCAGGGTGACGCGCAGCACCAGCTCCGAGGGCGGTGCCGGGTGCGGGACTACGTCCACGCGCGCGTGCGGGTGGCCCGGGCGGCCGAGCGGGAGCACGGTGCCGTCCGTCAGCGGGGGCGGGCCGAGGCCGGACAGCAGGTCCGTGGAGCGGCTGCCCAGCACCGGTTCGACGGCCACCCCGCCGGAGACGGCGAGATAGGCGCGTACGCCGGAGCGGGCGGGGCCGATGTCGAGGAGGGCCCCGCCGGGGACCCGTACCGGCGCGCCCCACGGGGCCGGGCGGCCGTCCACAGTGACCGGTCCGGGGGCGCCGCCGACGGCCACGGTGACCGCCGAGCGCGGTCGTACGGAGCAGCCGTTGAGGGTGGTCTCCAGCACGGCCGCGTCCGGGGAGTTGCCCACCAGACGGTTGACCAGGGCGGCCGCCGGTGCGTCCAGGGCGCCGGAGCGGGGCACGCCGAGGTGGGCGTGGCCGGGCCGGCCCCGGTCCTGGACGGTGGTCAGGGCGCCCGCGCGGACCACCACGAGGGCATCGTCCGTCACGGCGTCTCCCAGGGGGTGAAGCGGACCCGGGTCCCCGGCGCCAGCAGCGCGGCCGGTACCCGCGTGTGGTCCCACAGCACCGCGTCCGTCGTACCGATCAGCTGCCAGCCGCCCGGGGACGCGCGCGGGTACACGCCGGTGTACGGGCCGGCCAGGGCGACCGACCCCGCCGGGACCGACGTGCGCGGGGTCGACCGGCGCGGGACCTCGCGAGGCAGCCCCGTGAGATAGCCGAAGCCGGGGGCGAAGCCGCAGAACGCCACGCGGTACTCGGCCCCTGCGTGGATACGGGCCACCTCGGCCTCGTCGACACCCCAGTGGGCGGCGACGTCGGGCAGATCGGGGCCGTCGTATCGCACGGGGATCTCGACGACGTCCTCCGTACGCGGAGGCACGGGCGGGATGTCCCAGGAGGCGAGGCGTGCGGCGAGGCGGGAGGGGGCGTCGAGACCGTCCAGGAGGACCGTACGGGCGGCCGGGACGATCTCGGTCGCCGACAGGTCGCCCGTCGCGCGGCGGCGCAGCAGCTCGGCGTGCAGGGCCGTGGCCTCCTCGCCCGTCCCCACCTCGATCAGCAGGGCGTGGTCCCCGACCGGCAGGGCTCTCATGAGAACGCCTCCACACGCACCCCCGCCGCCGCCAGCGCGTCCCGCACCCGCCCGGCCAGCTCCACCGCGCCCGGTGTGTCGCCGTGCAGACAGAGGGAGCGGGCCCGGACGGCGATGCGCGCGCCGGAGTGGGACGTGACGGTGCCTTCCGCGGCGAGGCGCACCGACCGGTTCACCACCGCGTCGCCGTCCGTGATGACGGCACCGTCCTGACCGCGCGGCACCAGCGTGCCCAGGTCGGTGTACGCGCGGTCCGCGAACGCCTCGGTGACGGCGGGCAGCCCGGCCGTCTCCGCCAGACTGAGGAACCGCGAACCGGGCAGTCCGAGGACGGGGAGCGTGGCGTCGGCGAGGAGCACCCCCTCGACGACCGCCGCAGCCTGCCCCTCGTCGTGCACGACACGGTTGTAGAGCGCGCCGTGCGGCTTCACGTACGACACGCGCGTGCCCGCCGCGCGCGCGAAGACCTCCAGTGCACCGATCTGGTACGCCACCTCGGCCGCCAGTTCGGCGGGCGGCACGTCCATCGCGCGCCGCCCGAAGCCCGCCAGGTCGCGGTACGAGACCTGGGCGCCGATCCGGACACCGCGCTCGGCCGCCAGCTCGCAGACCCGCCGCATGGTGACCGGGTCCCCGGCGTGGAAGCCGCAGGCCACGTTGGCGCTGGTGACGACGGACAGCAGCCGCTCGTCGTCGGTCAGCGTCCAGCGGCCGAAGCCCTCGCCGAGGTCGGCGTTCAGATCGATCGAGCTCATGGATCCCATTCTCCTGCTTGTACGTCAGAGCTTGTGCGTCACAGCTTCTGTGTCAGAGCACGCGGTATTGCTCGTCGCGGGCGTCGGTCAGGAACATCTGGCCCGGGGCGTGCGTGATGGCGAACGACGGGCGTGAGGCCATCACGGCGGCCTGAGGAGTCACCCCGCAGGCCCAGAACACCGGGATGTCGTCGGGTTCGGCGTCCACGGGGTCGCCGAAGTCCGGACGGGACAGGTCCGCGATGCCGAGGCCCGCCGGTTCGCCGCAGTGCACCGGGCCACCGTGCACGGCCGGCAGCAGACTGCTCTCCCGGATCGCCGCCGCCAGGTGCGCGGGCGGCACCGGACGCATCGACACCACCATCGGGCCGCGCAGCCGGCCGGCGGGTCGGCACCACCGGCCCGTGACGTACATCGAGACGTTGCGGCCCTGCTCGATGTGGCGCATCGGCACGCCCGCCCCGGCCAGCGCCGACTCGAAGGTGAAGCTGCAGCCGATCAGGAACGACACCAGGTCCTTCCGCCAGACGTCGACCACGTCCGTCGGCTCGGCCACCAACTCACCGTGCTCATAGACCCGGTAGCGCGGCAGGTCGGTGCGCAGGTCCGCGCCCGGGGCGAGCGGGGTCGTCCACGTACCTGCGTCGGTGACGTCGAGCACGGGGCACGGCTTGGGGTTGCGCTGGCAGAACAGCAGCATGTCGTAGGCCCAGTCGGCGGGCACCGAGATCAGGTTCGCCTGGGTGTGCCCGGCGGCCACCCCGGCGGTGGGGCCCGCGGCACCCGAGCGGAACCGGGCGCGTGCCTCCTCGGGGGTCCACGCGTGCGCGTGCGGGTCGACGGCGGCGAAGGGGCGGTCGTAGGGGGTGGCGGGGGCGACCGGACGGGCGTGCGCAGTGGCGGTCGGGCCGGCGTGCCGCGTGGTCATGTCGTTCACACCAGTTCCCTTCCGCGTGTCTCCGGGAGGCCGAGCAGGGCCACTGCCGCCAGGCCGTAGCCGAGCGCGCCGAAGACCAGCGCGCCGCCCACGCCCCAGCTGTCCGCGAGGAAGCCGACCGTCGTCGGGAAGACGGCGCCCACCGCGCGCCCGGTGTTGTACGTGAATCCCTGCCCGGTGCCCCGGACGGCCGACGGGTACAGCTCGCTGAGGAACGAACCGAAGCCGCTGAAGATCGCCGACATGCAGAACCCGAGCGGGAAACCGAGCACCAGCAGCAGGGTGTCGGCGCCGCTCGGGATGTTCGCGTACGCCAGGATGCACAGCGCCGAGAGCACGGCGAAGAGCCAGATGTTCCGGCGGCGGCCCAGCAGGTCGGTGAGATAGCCGCCAGTGAGATACCCGATGAAGGCGCCCGAGATCAGGAACGTGAGGTAGCCGCCGGTGCCGACGACCGACAGACCGCGCTCCGTCTTGAGATAGGTGGGCACCCAGGTCGCCAGGGTGTAGTAGCCGCCCTGGACGCCGGTGGAGAGCAGCACCGCGAACACCGTGGTGCGCAGCAGCCCCGGCGCGGCGGCCGTGCCCGGCCGGAAGATCACGGCGAACGAGCCCTTCTCGGTGCTCCGCTCGCGCGCCGCCGCGGCCTGCGGGGCGTCCTCGACCGAGCGGCGCACCCAGATCACGAGCAGCGCGGGCAGCGCGCCGGTCCAGAACATCACGCGCCAGGCCAGGTCGTCGTCGAGGAAGGAGAAGACCATCGTGTAGACGATCACGGCCAGACCCCAGCCCACCGCCCAGGAGCTCTGGATCGCGCCGAGCGTACGCCCCCGGTGCTTGGCGCTCGCGTACTCGGCGACGAGGATCGCGCCGACGGCCCACTCGCCGCCGAAGCCGAGCCCCTGGAGGGCGCGGAAGACCAGCAGGGTCTCGTAGTTGGGCGCGAAGCCGCAGGCCACGGTGAACACGGCGTACGTGATCACGGTGATCATCAGCGCCTTCACCCGGCCTATCCGGTCCGCGAGCACACCCGCGGCCGCGCCGCCGATCGCCGATACGACCAGGGTGACCGTGGTGAACAGCCCCGTCTGGCCGTTGTCCAGGCCGAAGTAGGCCGTGAGCGCGACCATGCTCAGCGGCAGCGTGAAGTAGTCGTAGGAGTCGAGGGCGTAGCCGCCGAACGCGCCGCCGAAGGCACGGCGGCCGCGCGGGCCGAGGGCCCGCAGCCAGCCGAGGGGACCGTCGTCGTCGGCGGGGCGGCCGTCGGGGCCGGGCTTGCTCGTGGAGGGCAGGGCCTGGGA
>NZ_JARGEE010000284.1:0-11887 GCF_033794485.1 Streptomyces sp. MB09-02B | reverse complement strand
CAGCCTGTCCAGCCTGTCCAGCCTGTCCAGCCTGTCCAGTCCATCCAGCCCGTCCTGCTCATGATGTATCCGATTGTGCACTTATCTATTTATGGATGGCCATAGTGGATTGTTTCTGACTGGTTCGGGGGTGCCGGGTCGGGTACTCGGGCGGAACCTGCTGACCGAGGCGTGGGAACGGAGTGTGGGCACGATGAAGGCAGTGACGTGGCAGGGCAAGCGGGACGTGCGCGTGGAGACCGTGCCCGATCCGGTGCTGCGGGAGCCGACCGACGCGATCATCCGGATCACCTCGACCGGACTCTGCGGCTCCGACCTGCACCTGTACGAGGTGCTCACCCCGTTCATGACGCCGGGCGACATCCTCGGCCACGAACCCATGGGCATCGTCGAGGAGGTCGGTGCCGGGGTGCCCGATCTGGCGGCCGGGGACCGGGTCGTCGTACCGTTCCAGATCGCCTGTGGCAGCTGCTGGATGTGTCTCACCGGGCTCCCCACCCAGTGCGAGACCACCCAGTGCACCAGCGAGGGCATGGGCGCGGCCATCTTCGGCTACACCCGGCTCTACGGCGCGGTCCCGGGGGCCCAGGCCGAGTATCTGCGCGTCCCCCAGGCCCAGTTCGGGCCGATCAAGGTACCGGAGGGGCCGCCCGACGACCGGTTCCTCTACCTCTCCGACGTGCTCCCCACCGCCTGGCAGGCGGTCGAGTACGCGCACGTCCCGCCCGGCGGCAGCGTCGCCGTGCTCGGCCTCGGACCCATCGGCGACATGGCGTGCCGAGTGGCCCTGCAGCGTGGCGCCGAGCAGGTGTTCGGGGTCGACCTGGTGCCCGAGCGGCTGCGCCGGGCGCGCGAGCGGGGCGTGGAGACCTTCGACCTGCGGGATTTCGATAACGAGAAGGAGCTGGTGGGCGCCATCCAGGACCGGACCGCCGGACGCGGTCCCGACTCCGTGATCGACGCCGTCGGCACCGAGGCGCATGGCAGCGCGGCCGCCCGGCTCGCCCAGAACGCGACCGGAATGCTGCCCCGGGCCATCGGTTCACGGCTCACGGAACGCCTCGGCGTGGACCGGCTCGCCGCGCTCTACACCGCCATCGACCTCGTACGGCGCGGCGGCACGATCTCCCTCTCCGGCGTCTACGGCGGCAAGGTCGACCCGCTGCCCCTCCTCACCCTGTTCGACAAGCAGGTCCGGCTGCGCATGGGCCAGGCCAACGTCCGCACCTGGAGCGACGACATCCTGCCCCTGCTCACGGACGACGACCCCCTGGGCGTCGACGACTTCGCCACCCACCGGGTGCCGCTCACCGACGCCGCACACGCCTACGAGATGTTCCAGCGCAAGCAGGACGGGGCGGTGAAGGTGATCATGGAGCCCTGAGCCCGCGACCGGGATCAGGCGCCCAGGATCTCCGCCAGGTCGTAGGTCACCGGCTCCTCCAGCTGCGCGTAGGTGCAGCTCTCCGCCGTGCGGTCCGGGCGCCAGCGCCGGAAGCGGGCCGTGTGGCGGAAGCGGACACCGTTCTCCATGTGGTCGTAGGCCACCTCGGCGACATGGTCGGGGCGCAGCGGCACCCAGGAGAAGTCCTTCTTCGTCGACCACCGGCTCGGCGCTCCCGGCAGCCGTGCCGTCTCGTGCGCCGTCTCGTCGGACCAGGCGGCCCAGGGATGCTCACCGACGTTCTCCAGCCGCAGCGGCTCCAGCTCCTCCACCAGCTCCGCGCGCCGCTTCATGGGAAAGGCCGCGCACACGCCGATGTGCTGGAGCGTGCCCCCGTCGTCGTAGAGTCCCAGCAGCAGGGAGCCGACCACCGGTCCGCTCTTGTGGAAGCGGTACCCGGCGACCACCACGTCCGCCGTCCGCTCGTGCTTGATCTTGAACATGGCCCGCTCGTCCTGCCGGTAGAGCAGGGTGCGCGGCTTGGCGATCACCCCGTCCAGGCCCGCCCCCTCGTACTGCTCGAACCACTGCTCGGCCAGCTCGCGGTCGGTGGTCGCCGGCGCGAGGTGCACCGGCGCCGTCACCCCGGACAGCGCCAGCTCCAGCAGGGCGCGCCGATCGGTGAGCGGGACGTCGAGCAGCGAATCGTCGTTCAGCGCGAGGATGTCGAAGGCGACGAAGGAGGCCGGGGTCGTCGCCGCCAGCATCCGGACGCGGGAGTCCGCGGGGTGGATACGCTCGGTGAGGGCGTCGAAGTCCAGCCGCCGCCCTTCCCGGACGATCACGATCTCGCCGTCCAGCACGCAACGCGTCGGCAGCCGCTCCCGCAGCGCCGCCACCAGCTCGGGGAAGTACCTGGTCAGCGTCTTCCCGGTCCGGCTGCCGATCTCCACCTCCGGCCCGTCGCGGAAGACGATCGCCCGGAACCCGTCCCACTTCGCCTCGTAGTGCATGTCCGGCGGGATCTTCGCCACGGACTTGGCGAGCATCGGTTTCACGGGCGGCATCACCGGAAGATCCATGCCTCCGATTCTGCGACCGCGCGGGAGCCGCCGCGCGGCGAACTCCGTCCGGTATGCGGCATTCGATCGTTCCACCTACCGTGGCTCGCATGGGCGAAGCGGTGGAACTGGACGCGGCGGGCCGGACGGTACGGCTGTCCAGCCCGGGCAAGATCTTCTTCCCGGAGCGCGGCTTCACCAAGCTGGACCTCGCCCGGTACTACATCGCCGTCGGCCCCGGCATCCTGCGCGCCCTGCGCAACCGGCCCACCACCCTGGAGCGCTACCCGGAGGGCGTGACCGGCGAGAACTTCTTCCAGAAGCGCGCCCCCAAGAACATGCCCGACTGGATCCCCACCGCCCACATCACCTTCCCCAGCGGCCGCAGCGCCGACGAGATGTGCCCCACCGAGGTCGCCGCCGTCGTCTGGGCCGCCCAGTTCGGCACGCTCACCTTCCACCCGTGGCCCGTCCGCCGCGACGACGTCGACCGGCCCGACGAACTCCGCATCGACCTCGACCCGCAGCCCGGCACCGACTACGCCGACGCGGTCCGCGCCGCGCACGAACTGCGCGAGGTCCTCCACGAGTACGGCGGTCTGCGCGGCTGGCCCAAGACCTCCGGTGGCCGCGGCCTGCACGTCTTCGTGCCGATCCGGCCCGACTGGACCTTCACCCAGGTACGCCGGTCGGCCATCGCCGTCGCCCGGGAACTGGAGCGCCGGATGCCGGAGCAGGTGACCACGGCCTGGTGGAAGGAGGAACGCGGCGCGAAGATCTTCGTCGACTACAACCAGACCGCCCGCGACCGCACCATCGCCTCCGCCTACTCCGTACGACCGCGCCCGCACGCCCCCGTCTCCGCGCCCCTCACCTGGGACGAGGTGGGGGTCGCCGTACCGCGCGACTTCGACCTGGGGACGATGCCGGGGCGTTTCGCCGAGGTCGGTGACGTCCACGCCGACATGGACGAGCACGCGTTCTCGCTGGAGGCGCTGCTGGAGCTGGCGGCGCGGGACGAACACGACCACGGGCTCGGGGATCTGCCGTATCCGCCGGAGTACCCGAAGATGCCGGGGGAGCCGAAGCGGGTGCAGCCGAGCAGGGCCAAGAAGGCATGACTGCGGCCCGCGCCCCTGCCGGCCGCGAGGCACGGGGGCGCGGGCCGCCTTCGGTTCCTACAGTTCCTTGATGCGGATGTCCCGGTAGGAGACGACATCCGTCGTGCCGTGCACCTGAAGCCCGATGTAGCCGGAGGCGAACCGCCGCCCGTCCGTGCCCGGGTCGTCCGAGCGGGGCGGGGTGAAGTCCTGGCCGCCGGTGTTGTCGAACTCGTTGATCAGGACGCCGTTGCGGTAGACCGAGTAGTGCTGGTCGACCACCCTGATCTCGTAGTCGTTCCAGGTGCCCTTCTGGGTGACGCCCGCCCCGGCGAGCCCCACCCGGTCGAAGCCGTAGACCGACCCCGTCTTGTACATGTCGCCGTCGGGCCGGTCGAGGACCTGCACCTCATGGCCGTACTTGATGGCCACCCACTCCGGCCGTGACTCCTCCGGGTGGTCGTGGACCCCCGGGAAGCGCACGAACACACCGGAGTTGGCGTGGCCCGTGCCGGGCGCGTCGTCCCGCCACTGCAGGCGCAGCGAGAAGTCGCCGTACTTCCGCTCGGGGAACCACAGCATGCCGAGCCCGGCCTTCGTCGTCCCGGAGGTGATCGTCCCGTCGGCGTTCAGCCCGAACGAACCGCCGCCCACCTGCTGCCACTTGGCGAACGACTCGGCTGTGCCGTCGAGGATCGTGCGGTAGCCCTCCGTCTGGCCGGGCCTGCCGATGCCGGACTCCTCCGCCGCCTCCTTCACGGCGGTGTACTCGCGCAGATCGACGACCCCCTCCCGGAACAGCTTGTCGAGAACGGTGTCCACGTGCTTCAGGAACAGCGCGTGGGACGTCCACTCCTTCTCGTCCTCGATCAACTCGTTGATCCTGCACCGGTTGTTGGTGACCCGGTTCGGCACCCCCGAGTCGACCGTGCCGACGACGACGGTCAACCGCTCGTCGTATTCGGCGCAGTTGGGCGCGGGGACCCCACCGCCGGCGACGACGGTGAAGCTGACCGAGCGCGCGGCGGCCGTGTTGCCCGCCTTGTCGCTTGCCCGGTACGCCACCGTGTGAGTGCCCGCCCGGTCGACCACCACGGGGGCGGTGTAGGCGAGATAGGGGCCGCCGTCCAGCGAGTACTCGACGGCGGCGACGCCCGAGCCACCGTGGTCGGTCGCGCTCACGGTGACCTTCGCGCTCTTCAGGTACGCCCCGGCGGAGTTCCGGTCGCCCTCGACGGTCACGCCCGTCACCGGGGGTGTGGTGTCGGCGGCGGGCGGGGCGACGACGGTGAAGCCGACGCTCTTCTCGGCGGCGACGTTGCCCGCCTTGTCCGTGGCCCGGTACCGGACCTTGTGCGTGCCGACCTCGTGCACCATCACCGGCGCGGTGTACGGCTTCCAGGCCCCCGAGTCGCCGAGGGCGTACTCGATGGTGTTGACCCCCGACCCGGTGTCCGACGCGGAGACGGTGACCGTCGCCATGGACACGTAGTCGCCCTGCGGGTTCTTCTCGCCGGCCACGGTCGCCGAGGTCTCCGGCGCGGTCGTGTCGTCGGTCGGTGGTGCCACGACGGTGAACCCGACGCTCTTCTCGGCGGCCGTGTTGCCCGCCTTGTCGACCGCGCGGTAGCGGATCTTGTGCGTGCCGACCTGGTCGACCACCACGGGCGTGGTGTACGGCAGCCAGGCCCCGGCGTCACCGACGGCGTACTCGATCCGCTCGACACCCGAGCCGCCCGGGTCGCTCGCGCTCACCGCGACGGAGGCCGAACCGACGTACGCGCCTTGGGAGTTCTGCGTCCCGGTGACCTTCGCCGAGGTCTCCGGCGCGGTGGTGTCCTCGCCGGTGCCCTCGGTCACCACCAGGATGCCCTGCATCTGGCCGTGCCCGGGGATCGTGCAGTAGTAGCGGTAGCGGCCGGGGGTGAGCGTGACCTCGGCGGTGTGGCGGCCGCCCTGGTCGTCGCCGGGGTTGGCGAGGATGTTGAGCGGCACGTCGTTGTTGTACTCCGGGTCGGAGACGTCGAACGTCAACGTGTGCGGCATCCCCATGGTGTTGCCGGTCGCCTTGCTGTTCTCGAACACGAGCGTGGTCGGGCCCGCCACCGCGGTCTGCGGCGCGGTCAGGTACTTGGTGATGTCGTCACCGGCGGTCCAGGTGAGCACCTGGGCGGCGGCCTTCTCCCGCGTACCCCCGTCCGTACGGCCGGACGCGGGCGTCGACGTGAGTCCGAGGACCATCAGCAGGGCCGCCACCAGGGCTGCCCACAAGCGTCTTTCCCGCATCACTCCGCCTTCCTCGCCAGCTCGTCGGCCGCCGGTGTCGGGCCGCCGCCCGTGTAGGTGACGCGCCACAGCGCCGACTTGGCGTCCGAGGTGAAGAAGCCGCGCCCGTAGTCCAGGACGTACAGCGCGCCGTCCGGACCGAACTTCCAGTCCATGAGGTTCCTGATGCCGTCCGCCCCGACCGGCACGATCTTCTTCAGGGACTCCGCGTGGACCGGGAGTCCGCCGCTGCCCTGGTTCTTCGGGTCCATGACCACCGCGTGGCGCGGCTGGTCGGCGTCGTAGAAGTCGCCGACGAACCACTTGCCGTCCCAGTAGGCGGGCCAGCGGACGGAGTTGTCGCCGGACGCCGTGTGCCGGTAGACCGGCCCGTTCATCGTCGCCTGGCCGCCGCCCTTGAGCCACGGCAGCAGGTACGTGGCCTCCTCGTTCTTGTACGAGGGGATGCCGCTCGCGTCCCGGGGGAAGTCGGGGGCGCCTCCTTGCGGTGCGTACCAGATGTTGTTGCCGGTCACCGGGGGCAGGTTGACGAGCCCGTCGTTGTTCGGGGACTCGTTCTTCGGGCGGTCGCAGTCGTACCAGCCGAGCGGCTTCGACGGGTCCGGCAGGTTGCGGTCCCGGTAGGGCTGCTTGTTGCCCATGCAGTACGGCCAGCCCCGGTTGCCCGCCTCGGTGATGGCGGCGAAGGTGTCGTACTTGGCGGGACCCCAGGTCGTCGACGGCGCGCTCGCGTCCGGGCCGACCCAGCCGGCGTAGAGGACGTCGGTCTGCCGGTCGACGAAGATGCGGGCGGGGTTCCTGACCCCCATCACATAGATCTCACCGCGCGTCTTGCCGCCGCCCTCGGCGGTCTCCTTGCCCGTGAAGAGGTTCCCCGCCGGCAGGGTGTAGGTGCCGTCGGGCTCCGGGTGGATGCGGAGGATCTTGCCGTTGAGGTTGTTGGTGTTCCCGGCGGTGCGGCGTGCGTCGGCGAACGATACGCCCTTGTAGTTCGGCTCGGGGTTGTTGCCCGAGTAACCGGCGCTGAAGCCGCTGGAGTTGTTATCGCCGGTCGCGACGTACAGGTTGCCCTTGGAGTCGAAGCTCATCCCGCCGCCCGAGTGACAGCAGCTGTGGATCTGCACCGGCCACTTGAGCAGGACCTTCTCACTGCTCAGGTCGAGCTTGTTGCTCGCCAGGTCGAGGGCGAAGCGGGAGACGCGGCGCTCGGCCATCCGGGTGTCACGGTCGATCCGCGAGTGCGGTGTGTAGTGCAGGTACACCCAGCCGTTCTGCTGGAAGGCGGGGTCCAACTCGATGCCGAGCAGGCCCTCTTCGACCTTGATCAGCTCGTCGCCGCCGCCCTTGTTGCCGAAGACGGTGAGCGCGCCCGCGAGGGTGACCTTCTTCGTCCTCGGGTCGTAGACGTGGATCTCGCCCTTGCCCTTGCCGATGTCGGGGTTGTTCCAGTCGGTGACCACGGGCTGGGACGAGTCGGCGCCGCCCCGGCCGATGTAGAGGACCCGCCCGTCGGGTGCGGTGACCAGGCCGTGCGGTTCACCGATCTGGTCGTTCTGCCCGGGCTGGTTGGGCTGGGTCAGCCGCTCCGCCTTGTAGTTGGCGGTGATGGTCGCCTTGCAGTCGGCCCGGGCCAGCCGGGACGTCCACAGCAGGGCGCCGCGCAGATGCGTACGGAAGTCGGTCTCGTCGTACGCGGAGACGGTCCCGCCCATGCCCGTGTAGAAGGAACGGCCGCCGTCGTAGTCACGGCACCAACTCACCGGGTGGTCCCAGCCGTTGGCGCCGGTGCCCGGCTGGTACGTCGACTCGCGCACCCGGGCCACGGTGTGCACGGAGCCCGACGGGTTCTTCGTCCAGTTGAGCCACTTGTCGGGCCGCTTCCACTGCACCGGCAGGTCCTTGGTGGCCGGGTGCCGCCGGTCGCCGACCTCCACGGTCGCCCGCTGCACGGTCGTCGGGCTCGACGTGGTCGGCCGGGCGCCGATCAGTCCGGTGAACCAGTCGGAGTACGGCTCGGCGCGGGCCGCGTCATGGACGCCGACGAAACCGCCGCCCGCCTCCATGTAGGTTTCGAGGCCCGCCTCCTGCTCCGGTTCCAGCACGTCACCGCCGCCGGTCAGGAAGACGACGGCGTTGAAGCCGCTCAGCCGGGTCTCGTCGGTGAAGACGGAGGCGTCGTCGGTGGCCACGACCCCGAACCGCTCGGCGGCCGGCCCGGACAGGCCGATCCGTTCGATCGCCTCGATCCCGGCGTTGACGACGGGTGACTCGTCCCCGGCCGCGGCGGAGCCGTGGAAGATCAGCACCTGAGGGCCGGAGCCGCCCGGGGGCGACTTGATCGACATCGTTGTCAGCGGTGGCTCCGGCGCCGGTCGCGCCTGGGCCGCGGGGCCCGCCAGGAGTCCGGCGGTGACGACCGAGGCGGTCAGGGTGGCCGCCCAGGCCCGTCTCTTCGCGTCGCTCAACCCTCGTAAGTACATGGGCACCTCCTCGGTCACAGCAACAGCGCCAAGGAAGCTAGCCCGCTTTGATGCGACTCGCCAAGAGCTATGACCGGAATGGTCTGAACTTTGTCCTGGGTGTGGATAAACGGTCGCGCGGCCGCTACCGTCTCACAGGTTGATCACAGCTGCGTCTCCGCAAGATCCGTATCGGCGTGGGGAGTTCCGCATGGACGGAATGGACAGACGAGGGTTCAACCGGCGGGTGCTGCTGGGTGGCGCGGTCGCCGCGACATCGTTGTCCGTGGCCGTCGAGACCATCGGCACCTCCGGGGCCGCGAGCGCCGCCACGCAGGCGAGGACGGCTCCGGCGGGCGGTGTGGTCCGACACATCAAGATGTACGCCGAGAAGCTCCCCGACGGGCAGATGGGCTACGGCCTGGAGAAGGGCAAGGCCTCGATACCGGGTCCGCTGATCGAGCTCAACGAGGGCGACACCCTGCACATCGAGTTCGAGAACACGATGGACGTGGCGGCGAGCCTGCACGTCCACGGCCTGGACTACGAGATCTCCAGCGACGGCACCAAGCAGAACCGGAGCGACGTCGAACCCGGCGGCACCCGCACCTACACCTGGCGCACCCACGCCCCCGGCGTCCGCAAGGACGGCACCTGGCGTGCCGGCAGCGCCGGTTACTGGCACTACCACGACCATGTCGTCGGCACCGAACACGGCACGGTCGGCGTCCGCAAGGGCCTCTACGGTCCCGTCATCGTCCGCCGCAAGGGCGACGTGCTGCCCGACAAGACCGTCACCGTCGTCTTCAACGACCTGCTCATCAACAACAAACCCGCGCACTCCGGCCCCAACTTCGACGCCACGGTGGGCGATCGCGTCGAGTGGGTCGTCCTCACGCACGGCGAGTACTACCACACCTTCCACCTGCACGGTCACCGCTGGGCCGACAACCGCACCGGCATGCTCACCGGCCCCGACGACCCCAGCCAGGTCATCGACAACAAGATCGTCGGCCCCGCCGACTCCTTCGGCTTCCAGGTCATCGCGGGCGAAGGGGTGGGAGCGGGCGCCTGGATGTACCACTGCCACGTCCAGAGCCACTCCGACATGGGCATGGTGGGCCTGTTCCTGGTGCGCAGGACGGACGGCACGATCCCGGGGTACGAGCCGCACACGCCGCACGGGGAGCAACGGGCGGGTGGGGCCGACGGGGTGGATGGGGCCGACGAGGCGGCGGGGTCCGGCGGGTCGCACCAGCACTGAGAACTCGGCGAACGGCCGCCGCCGGGAGCGCTCTCAGGGGACTCCTGCCCGGGGCTATCCTGAGCGGAGCCGCCCCGGAGGAGTGTTCCGCAGTGACCGAGACAGCGTCGCGTCCCACGTTGGAGGCCGTGGCCGCGCGGGCCGGGGTGTCCAGGGCGACGGTGTCGCGGGTCGTCAACGGCGGCGAGGGCGTGCGGGAGCCCCTGGTCGAGCGGGTGCGCAAGGCGGTCGAGGAACTCGGGTACGTGCCCAACCAGGCGGCCCGCAGTCTCGTCACCCGACGGCACGACGCCGTGGCCGTGGTGATCGCCGAACCGGAGACCAGGGTCTTCGCGGACCCGTTCTTCGCCCTGCAACTCCGGGGCATCAGCAAGGAGTTGACCGCGCACGACTCCCAACTCGTGCTGCTGCTCACCGAAGGACCCGAGGACTACGCCCGGGTGGGACGGTATCTGGCGGGCGGGCACGTCGACGGGGCGCTCGCGTTCTCACTGCACCTCGACGATCCGCTGCCCGCGCTGATCCGGGGCGCCGGCGTCCCCACCGTGTTCGGCGGCCGTCCCGGCTGGGCGGACGGCGCGCGCGGCGACACGACCACCGTGTACGTCGACAGCGACAACCGGGGCGGCGCGCGGGACGCCGTACGCCATCTCGTCGGCCTCGGCCGCACCCGGATCGCCCACATCACCGGGCCCCTCGACCAGACCTCCGCCGTGGACCGGCTCGACGGGTTCCGGGACGTCATGGTGGACGCCGACCCCCGGCTGATCGTGGAAGGCGACTTCACCCCGGCGGGCGGGGAGCGGGCGATGCGGGAACTCCTCGGCCGCTGCCCCGAGTTGGACGCGGTCTTCGCCGCCAACGACGTCTCCGCCTCCGGCGCGCTGCGGGTTCTGAGGGAGCTGGGGCGCCGGGTGCCCGAGGACGTCGCCGTGGTGGGCTTCGACGACATGCTGCCGGTGGCCGAGCAGTCCGATCCACCGTTGACGACGGTCCGTCAGGACATAGAGGAGATGGGCCGGTTGATGGCCCGGCTCCTGTTCCGGGGCCTGGAACGCCGGGCCCCCGTCGGGCAGGAGGGGCAGGACGGTCAGCGCGGGCAGCACGGTCAGGGCCTGGCCGGCGCGCCGTCCAGTGTGGTCCTGCCGACCACTCTCGTACGGCGCGCCTCCGCCTAGCACCCCCGGCCCGCGCGACCGTTCACGACGTCGCCGCGAACGGAATCACGCCCGCACCGGCGGAGCGCTCAGGCGCCCACAGTCACCGTGAACCGGCGCGGGTTGCCGTCGTGGGCCGCGCCCGACACGTCGGGTTGCCCGTCGGGGCGGACGTCGTCGTACGGAAAGGCGTACCCGATGGGCGAGTTGGCGTGCACCACGCGTGACCAGTGGTTCGTCACCGTCCCCCGGTAGTAGTCGGCGGCCGTCGTCCCGTTCGGCTGGGTGGGGTGGGTGAGCATGATCGAGCGGTTGAAGCCGGCGGCGAGCCGCGCGAGCAGGGCCTTCTTGGTGTCGGGGTCGTTGGGGTTGTTGGCGAACGGGCCGTGGTTGCAGGTGAAGATGTCCCTCGAGGTCGGCTTGGTGAAGGAGTGGCCGCCGGTGAAGGTGAGGGTGTCGCCGGAGACCCGCCCGGCGAGGACACCCCGGCCGCCCTGGAGGTCGATCCTCAGGTCCGTCGACCGGTACTTCGCCCATACCTGGTCGATGTAGGCGTTCCAGTAGGAGCGGAACGGCATCTGGTCCGGCAGGTCGAAGTAGGGGGCCATCAGGTTCTGCGGTGAGATGACCCGCAGCACCCTGCCGTCGCCGCCCCGGATGACGAGCCGGTCCCAGGGCTGACCGTCCCGCGCCGACTGCGCCACCAGATCCGCGGCGATGCGGTCCACCGCCCCATCGGGCAGCGGGGCGACCGTGTGCGTGCCGTCGCCCTCCAGCGTCAGCCCGATCGGCAGGGCCGTCACCAGGTCGACGTAGCTGATGTTGGCGAACAGTTGCGTGGGGTTGAACGTGAACTCGCAGAACGACCACGTCTTGCCGTAGTTGGCGTCGGCGGGGGTCGCGAAAGCCGGCTCGACCAGGGCGGGACCCGGGTTGAGGAAGAACTCCAGGGTGGTGTCCCGTACGAAGTAGACGCGCGCGCCGAACATCTGAGGAAGCGTCAGCACCTTGGGGGCTGATCCGGCCGCGCCTAGCGGTATCGCGCAGTCGACCGGCAGCGGCGTCCGGGGCGCCGAGGGTGAGGTCGGCCGGTAGACGCTTCCGTCGGCCCGCAGCAGCACCCAGGCGCCCGTCGACTGCTCGTGCCCGGTGACGTACGCCCGGACCGTGCCCGGC
>NZ_JARGEE010000283.1:0-11932 GCF_033794485.1 Streptomyces sp. MB09-02B | reverse complement strand
TTGTTGTTTTTTTTTTTTCAAGCAAAAGACGGTCTACGGTTTTTCTGCCTTGCTCGGTGGCCCCGGAAATTGTTTAATGGACAGGAACGGGGCAGACTCCGGGACGCCCGCCCGTGAGGGCGTCGGAACGCCGGCCGGGCCGCCACACGACACACGGTGTGGCGGCCGCGGCCGCTATCGCGCCAGGTATCGCGCCCGGCATGGGCTCAGGCCACGCTTCCGGCGGTCTTCCTGCGGCGCAGGGCGTACATGCCCGTACCGGCCGCCGCGAGGACCGCCATCCCGCCCGCGGTCACCGCCGGCGAGGCGAGCCCGCCGCCGCCGGTGTGCATCCCGCCGTGCGGCTTGTCGTGGTCGCCCTTCCAGGCGCCCGCGTCCTCGCCGTCCTTCCAGGACCCCTTGTCGTGCTCGTCCTTCCACGACTCCTTGTCGTTCTCGCCCTTCCACGAGTCCTTGGCATGGTCGCCGTTCCAGGACTCCTTGGTGGACTCCTCCTTGTCGTAGCCCCCGGCGCCGGGCTTGCCCGCCCGCTCGGAGTCCCACTGCCCCGTGTCGGCCGGAGCGGTCAGCGCACCGCCACCCGTGTGAACCCCGCCGCGCGGGCCGTCGTGGCTGCTGTCCTTGCCGTGTTCCTTGCTGTAGCCATTGTCCTTGTGCTCCCAGTCGTCACCGTCGGCGTACGCGCCGGGAGCGGTGACGGCGAGGACGGCGGCCGCCGCCCCGGTGACGAGCAGCATGCGGGCAGAACGCATCTGATGGTCCTTCCGCCGGCAGCCGGGCAGCTGGCGCTTCGTCAGCTGACTTGACCCGACTCCGACGTGATCCACCGTCAGCCGGATCGCACGCCACCACCACTCAGGGCGCTCAGCCGGGTGAACCGGGGGACCCGTCCCCGAACGCCTCCAGGATGCGTTCGGCGGCCAGTGTCGCCGTCAACTCGCCCTCCCTGACCCGCTGTTCGAGGTCGGGCGCGAGGGAGCGGACACCGGGGTGGGTGCGCAACCGGCCGAGGAGTTCGTCGCGGACCATCGACCATGTCCAGTCGATCTGCTGGTCCCGGCGCTTGGCGGTGAGCCGGCCGGTGGAGTCCAGGAGGGTGCGGTGCTGCTCCAGACGCTCCCAGACGGTGTCCAGGCCGGTCGACTCGCGGGCGCTGCAGCTCAGCACCGGGGGCGTCCAGACCGCGTCCTTCCCGTGCATCAGCCGCAGGGCACCCGCCAGCTCCCGTGCCGCCGTACGGGCGTCACGCTCGTGCGGGCCGTCCGCCTTGTTGACGGCGAGTACGTCCGCCAGTTCCAGGACGCCCTTCTTGATGCCCTGGAGCTGGTCGCCGGTGCGGGCGAGGGTGAGGAGGAGGAAGGAGTCGACCATGTTGGCGACGGCCGTCTCGGACTGGCCGACGCCGACGGTCTCCACCAGCACCACGTCGTAGCCGGCCGCCTCCATCACCACGATCGACTCACGGGTGGCCTTGGCGACACCGCCGAGCGTCCCGGCCGTCGGCGAGGGCCGGACGAAGGCCGCCGGGTCGACCGCCAGCCGCTCCATCCTGGTCTTGTCGCCGAGGATCGAGCCGCCCGTACGGCTCGACGACGGGTCCACCGCCAGCACCGCCACCCGGTACCCGAGCGAGGTCAGCATCGTGCCGAACGCGTCGACGAACGTGGACTTGCCGACGCCCGGCACCCCGCTGACCCCGATCCGCCGGGCCCGGCCGCTGTGCGGCAGCAGCGCCGTCAGCAGCTCCTGGGCCAGGGCCCGGTGCTGGGGCCGGGTGGACTCGACGAGGGTGATGGCGCGGGCGACGATCGCCCGCTTCCCGTCGAGCACACCCTTGGCATAGGCGTCGACATCGATCACAGGTCGTGCCCGAGATCGTCCGACAGCCGCCGCACCAGGTCGTACGCCGCGTCCGGGATCACCGTGCCGGGCGGGAAGACGGCCGCCGCACCCATCTGCAGGAGCGTGGGCACGTCCTGGGGCGGGATCACCCCGCCCACCACGATCATGATGTCCTCGCGGCCCTCCTCGGCCAGCTGCTCCTTCAACGCCGGTACGAGGGTGAGGTGCCCGGCGGCCAGCGACGACACCCCGACGATGTGCACGTCCGCCTCGACGGCCTGACGGGCCACCTCGGCCGGCGTCTGGAACAGCGGGCCGACGTCCACATCGAAGCCGAGGTCGGCGAAGGCGGTCGCGATGACCTTCTGGCCCCGGTCGTGGCCGTCCTGGCCCATCTTGGCGACCAGGATGCGCGGCCGACGGCCCTCGGCCTCGGCGAAGGACTCCACCAGGCTGCGGGTGCGCTCCACGTTCGGGGACTCGCCTGCTTCGTTGCGGTACACGCCGGAGATCGTACGGATCTGGCTCGCGTGCCGGCCGTACACCTTCTCCAGGGCGTCGGAGATCTCGCCGACGGTGGCCTTGGCGCGGGCCGCGCGCACCGCCAGCTCCAGCAGGTTGCCCTCGCCGCCGGCCGCGCGGGTCAGCGCGTCGAGCGCGTCCTGGCAGGCCCTCTCGTCGCGCTCCGCGCGCAGCCGCCGCAGCTTCTCGATCTGCTGGGTGCGGACGGAGGAGTTGTCGACCTTGAGGACGTCGATCTGCTCGTCGCTGTCGACCCGGTACTTGTTCACGCCGATGACCGGTTGCCGCCCGGAGTCGATCCGCGCCTGGGTGCGGGCGGCGGCCTCCTCGATACGCAGCTTGGGGATGCCCGCGTCGATGGCCTTCGCCATGCCGCCGGCCTGCTCGACCTCCTGGATGTGCTGCCAGGCCCGGCGGGCGAGGTCGTACGTCAGCTTCTCCACGTAGGCGCTGCCGCCCCACGGGTCGATGACCCGGGTGGTGCCGGACTCCTGCTGGATGAGGAGCTGGGTGTTGCGGGCGATGCGCGCGGAGAAGTCGGTCGGCAGGGCCAGGGCCTCGTCCAGCGCGTTGGTGTGCAGCGACTGGGTGTGGCCCTGGGTGGCCGCCATCGCCTCCACACAGGTCCGGGTGACGTTGTTGAAGACGTCCTGCGCGGTCAGCGACCAGCCCGAGGTCTGCGAATGGGTGCGCAGGGACAGCGACTTGGAGTTCTGCGGGTCGAACTGCCTCACCAGTTTCGCCCACAGCAGGCGGGCCGCGCGGAGCTTGGCGACCTCCATGAAGAAGTTCATGCCGATCGCCCAGAAGAACGACAGCCGGGGCGCGAACGCGTCCACGTCCAGGCCGGCCTCCCGGCCCGCGCGGATGTACTCGACGCCGTCCGCGAGCGTGTACGCCAGCTCCAGGTCGGCCGTCGCACCCGCCTCCTGGATGTGGTAGCCCGAGATGGAGATGGAGTTGTAGCGCGGCATCTTCTGCGAGGTGAAGGCGAAGATGTCGGAGATGATCCGCATCGACGGCTTCGGCGGGTAGATGTAGGTGTTGCGGACCATGAACTCCTTGAGGATGTCGTTCTGGATGGTCCCGGCCAGCTTCTCGGGCGGTACGCCCTGTTCCTCGGCCGCCACGATGTAGAGCGCGAGCACGGGCAGCACCGCGCCGTTCATCGTCATCGACACGGTCATCCGGTCCAGCGGGATGCCGTCGAAGAGCTGGCGCATGTCGAGGATCGAGTCGATCGCCACGCCCGCCATGCCGACGTCGCCGGTCACGCGCGGGTGGTCGCTGTCGTAGCCCCGGTGGGTGGGGAGGTCGAAGGCGACGGACAGGCCCTTCTGACCGGCCGCCAGGTTGCGGCGGTAGAAGGCGTTGGATTCCTCCGCGGTGGAGAACCCCGCGTACTGGCGGATCGTCCAGGGCTGGTTGACGTACATCGTCGGGTACGGGCCGCGCAGGTACGGGGCCATGCCCGGGTAGGTGCCCAGGAAGTCCAGGCCCTCCAGGTCCTGCCCGGTGTAGAGCGGCTTGACCGGGATGCCCTCCGGGGTCTCCCACAGCGGCTCGCCACCGTCGGCCGCCTTCTCGACCGCCGTACGCCACTCGTCGGCGCCGCCGTCGGGGGGCGGGGAATCCAGCTCGATCCCGGTGAAGTCGGGGACGGAGGGGGTGGAGGGGGTGGTCATCCGGACACTCCCATGCGGTCGAGGGTGGCGGACAGGACGGCCACGGCGTCACAGCCCGCGAAGACGTAGGCGTCGACGTCGGCGTACTGCCCGGGGCGGCCGGCGAGGAACACGTGTGTGGCGCCGGCGGCCCTGAGCGCGGCCGCCTCGGACGCGGCGCTCTCCTCGTACAGGGCGTCGCTGGAGCACAGGCAGACCTCGGTGGCGCCGCTGTCCTCGAAGGAGCCCTCCGTGACGGGCTCGATGCCGCCCGCCTGGAAGAGGTTGGCGGCGAAGGTGAGCCGGGCGGTGTGGGCGGCGGCCGGGCCGAGGGCGGCCAGGTAGATCCGGGGGCGGGAGCCCGTCGCGGCGAGGTGGGCGTCCGAGCGGGCCCGCAGGACCTCGTACGTCTCGTCGCGGGTGACGCGGGGGAGACCGCCGGACGGCGGCTCGGGTGCGGGCGCGCGGACGACCGGCTTCTCCGCCAGGTGGGGGAACTCGCTGACACCGGTGACCGGTTCGCGCCGTTTCGTGAGCCTGCCGCTCCGGGCTTCCCATGTGTGGGCGAGGTCCTCTCCCAGGCGTCCCGAGCGCAACGCGGCCGCCTGGCCGCCGAGTCGCTCGATCCACTGGAAGAACTCCCAGCCCGCGTGCGCGAGTTCGTCGGTGAGCCGCTCCACGTACCAGGAGCCGCCC
This sequence comes from Streptomyces sp. MB09-02B, assembly GCF_033794485.1. Taxonomy (NCBI): domain Bacteria; kingdom Bacillati; phylum Actinomycetota; class Actinomycetes; order Kitasatosporales; family Streptomycetaceae; genus Streptomyces; species Streptomyces sp. MB09-02B. Next base: position 7,208 of record NZ_JARGEE010000283.1, on the reverse strand, counting down.
GCCGGATCGATCACCCGGGCGAGGTGGGACTCCTCGATCAGGATCGTCGAGGTGTTGCGGGCGATGCGTCGCGCGAACGCGTCCGGCAGGCCCAGCCTGTGGTCGAAGGGGAGCACGGTGACGGAGTCGGCGCCGCCCGCGCCGGCGGCCAGGGTGGCGATGGTGGTGCGCAGCATGTTCACCCACGGGTCGCGGCGCGTCATCATCACCGGCGAGGTCACCGCGTGCTGGGTCTGCGCCCCGGCGGCGGGCGCCCCGCACACCTCGGCCACCCGGGCCCACAGGCGGCGCGCCGCACGCAGCTTGGCGATCGTCAGGAACTGGTCGGCGGTCGCCGCGTAGCGGAACTCCAGCTGTGCGCAGGCCTGTTCGACGCTCAGTCCGGCGCCGGTCAGCTCCCGCAGATACGCGACACCGGTCGCGAGCGAGGCGCCCAGCTCCTGCGCCGCCGAGCCACCGGCCTCGTGGTACGGCAGGGCGTCCACCGTCAGCGCCCGCAGCCCCGGGTACTCCTCGGCACACCGCCGCGCCAGGTCGACGACGGGTGCGACGTCGTGGCTCTGTCCCGTGCGGGCCTCGTGACCGAGGGGGTCCGCGCCCAGGTTGCCGCGCGCCGCCGCACCGGCGACGCCCCGCTCGGTGTACAGCCGCAGCAACTCCCGCGCGGCGTGATCCACTTCGGCTCCCGCGTCCAGGACGACGGGAGCGAGGTCGAGGTGGACGCCGTCGAGGACCCGGCCGAGCGACGCCACCGGGAAGCCGCCCTCGCCGAGGACCAGCCACAGGGAGGTGACGCCGTTCTCCAGGTCTGTGAGCACGGCCGCGCCGTCCGCCGCCGTGTGCCGCTGGCGTACGTCCCAGCCGCCGACGGTGTTGCCGGCGGCCCTGCCTCCTCGTACGAAGGGCGCGAAGCCGGGGTGGCCGGAGGGGGGCGCGGCATCGTGCGCGGTGTAGAGAGGACGGGTGCGCAGCCCGTCCTCCAGCGCGGTGGACAGGGCTTCCTCGGCCTGAGCGCCCTCGACGTCCTTGCCCGACTTGCGCAGCACGCCCGCAACGAGGCGCTGCCACTGCTCGTGGGTTGCGTCAGGGAACTCGGCGGCCAGCTCAAGCCCGTCGTCAGGCAGGACCGTCATGCTCGGATGCTAGGCCAGAGGCACAAAGGAGCGGAGGGGACGCGGCTGTGACCTTGCCCTCCCTGGAACGACTTGAAATCAGGCAGGTTACCTGCCGGTCACTTACCGGGCCGGGGATGAACGTCGTGGGGCCGTCCGCCGTACCCCGTGCCGAGCGGCCCGTGCGCCCCAGCGGCGAGGTCACCGGGCCGACCGAGGACAGGAGCGACCCCATGGCCGAGAAGTACTTCACCGTGTCCGGGATGAGCTGCGGTCACTGTGCCGCGAGCGTCACCGAGGAGGTCGTCGCGGTGACCGGTGTCACCGAGGTCGATGTCGACGTACGGGCCGGCCTGGTGACCGTACGCGGGGAGACGGTCGACGACGCGGCCGTGCGCACGGCGATCGTCGAAGCCGGCTACGAGGTCGCGGAGGTCGTACGGCAGGCCGCGGCCTGAGCCGCCCGAGCCAGCCGTAGCAGGAAGGAAAGGCGCGGGAACATTGCCGGAACACGGCAATGAACCGGCCCCCCTACCCGTGTGAGGATCCTGTCAAGCCGGAGATCGGCGGCGGGGTGGGAAGGGGGACGGCACGTATGGCCTGGTTCTTCGGACTCGGCATCACGGGGGTCGTGCTGCTCGCCCTGTCGCTGGTCTTCGACGGGATGTTGGAGGGCGCGTTCGACGGCGTGTCGGCCGGCGCCCTGGAGGGGTGGCTGTCGTTGCCGGTCGTCGCCGGGTTCCTGGCGACGACCGGCTTCGGCGGGGTCCTGGCCACCGAACTGCTCGACGCGGGGCCCGTGCTCGCCACCGGGTGCGGTGCGGTCCTCGGGGCCGGCGCGGCCTGGTTGACGTACCGCTTCGGCCGGGCCCTGATGCGCGACCGGACGGCTGTCACGCCCCGGGGCTCCGACCTGGTGGGCACCGCGGGCAACGTGGTGACCGCCATTCCGGTGGGCGGGTTCGGCGAGGTGCTGCTGCGGCGCGCCGGACAGCCGGTGAAGCTCGCCGCGCGCAGTGCGGTGCCGGTGGCCCGGGGTACCGAGGTGTGGGTGGAGGCGGCGCCGACGGCCACGTCGGTCGTGGTGCGCCCCGTGGACCGCTGAGCCGCTCATCCGTCGGTGGTTCCTCTCAGCACCTTGGTTCCTCTCAGCTCCTTGCCTTTTCCTTCTTTCTTCTTCTTTCTCGTGTGATTCGGGGGAGTTCGTCATGAGTCCTGTTCTTCTCGCGGTGGTGGGAGTCGTCGTGCTCCTGGTGCTGCTGGCTCTCGTCCTGGTCACCCGCTACAAGGTGGCGGGTCCCAGCGAGGCGTTCATCGTCACCGGCAGGCGTGGCAAGCAGGCCACCGATCCGGAGACCGGGCGGGTGTTCACCGACAACAGCGGGCAGAAGGTCGTGGTCGGCGGCGGGGTGTTCGTCGTGCCCTTCGTGCAGCAGCGGTTCACCCTGGACCTCTCGTCGCGGCACATCCCGGTGGCGGTGCGCGGCGCGGTCACGCTGCGCGGGATCAAGGCGCACCTCGAAGGGGTCGCCATCGTCAAGGTCGGCGGCACCGAGGACTCGATCCGGGCCGCCGCCCAGCGGTTCCTGATGCAGCAGGACGGCATCGTCGGCTTCACCCAGGAGGTGCTCTCGGGTGCGCTGCGGGCCATCGTCGGGCGGATGTCGGTGGAGGACGTCATCCGTGACCGGGCCGCGTTCGCCGGCCAGGTCGCCGAGGAGGCGGAGGCCAGCCTGTCGGGCCAGGGCCTGGTGCTGGACGCCTTCCAGATCCAGGACATCTCCACCGAGGGGTCCTATCTGGAGGACCTCGGCCGACCGGAGGCCGCGCGCGCCAAGCAGGAGGCGGACATCGCCGAGGCCGTGGCCCGGCGCGCGGCCGAGCAGGCCCGGCTGAAGGCCGAGGAGGAGATCGCGGTCGCCCAGCGGACGTTCTACCTGAAGCAGGCCGAGATCAAGGCGGAGACGGACTCGGCGGCGGCGCAGGCGAACGCGGCCGGGCCCCTCGCGGAGGCCGCGCGGCAGCAGGACATCCTCACCCAGCAGGAGAAGGTGGCCGAGCGGCAGGCCGCGTTGAAGGACCGTCAGCTCGACACCGAGGTCCGCAAGCCCGCCGACGCCCAGCGCTACGCCGCCGAACAGGAGGCCGAGGCCCGGCGGGTGGCCCGGGTCAAGCAGGCCGAGGCCGAGCGGCTGGCCGAGATCGCCGGCGCGCAGGCGGAGGCGGAGCGGGCCCGGCTGACCGGTGAGGGCGAGAAGCAGCGGCGTACCGCGCTGGCCGAGGCCGAGGCCGTCGAGGGCCTCAGGCAGGGTGAGTCCGAGCGGGCGCGGCGGGCGGCGATCGCGGAGGCGGTCCGGCTGGAGGGCGAGGCGGAGGCGGCGGCGATCGGCGCGAAGGGCGCGGCCGAGGCGGAGGCGATGCGGCAGAAGGCGGACGCGTTCGGGCGGTACGGCGACGCGGCGGTGCTCCAGATGCTGGTCGAGGTCCTGCCGCAGGTGGTCGCCAAGGCGTCCGAACCGCTCGCGGCGGTGGAGAAGATGACGGTCATCTCCACCGACGGCGCGGCCCGCATCCCGCGCGCGGTCGCCGACAACGTCGCCCAGGGGCTCGAACTGCTCGGCTCCACCACGGGAGTCGACCTCGCGGAACTGCTGAAGGGCATCACGCGGGACAAGGCGGCGGTGCGGGCCGGTGACAACGGCAAGGTCGAGATCGGCGAGTGACGGAATGAGCCTGAGGTAAAGGGAAATGGGCAGCGCTTTACCGATTGTGTGATTTTACCTTTTCGGGTTGCGCTAGAATCCTTTACCTGGCGCCAACGCTCTGTTGAGCGCTGATTTGCTCATTCGATCGAGTGGTGGTCGGTGATTACGCCGACGGCGTGTGTGGGGGGCGTGACATGGGTCGAGTCATCCGCGTGCGCGTCGTGAACGCCGCTCGCGACGCCGTTCCCGATACCGGCCGCGCCGCGGGCCCGAGCTGACACCTCGCGTACCCGCCCCCTCCGCCACGGCGGAGGGGGCTCCCCGGCCTGCCTCGCGGGCCCGCGCACCCCTGCGCGCCGCCGAACTCCCCTCAGGCACAGACGCCGTCACCCCACTCGTCAACGGAGGACAGACGCCCGTGCATCACACCACAGCCATGCTCATCGAACTCGGGGCGATCATCCTCGCCCTGGGGATACTGGGCCGCCTCGCCGGACGGGTGGGCTTCTCACCCATACCCCTCTACCTGCTCGCCGGACTCGCCTTCGGGCACGGCGGCATCCTCCCCCTGCAGGCCAGCGAGGAGTTCGTCGCCACCGGCGCCGAGATAGGCGTCATCCTGCTGCTGCTCCTGCTCGGCCTCGAGTACAGCGCCTCCGAACTCGTCACCAACCTCAAGTCCCAATACCCCTCCGGCGCGGTCGACTTCGTCCTCAACGCCACGCCCGGCGCCGCGATGGCGCTGCTGCTCGGCTGGGGCCCGGTCGCCGCGGTCGCCCTGGCCGGCGTCACCTGGATCTCCTCCTCCGGCGTCATCGCGAAGGTCCTCGGCGATCTGCGCCGCCTCGGCAACCGGGAGACCCCGGTCGTGCTGAGCATCCTCGTCCTCGAGGACCTCTCGATGGCCGTCTACCTGCCGATCCTCACCGCCCTGCTCGCCGGAGTGAGCCTGGCGGGCGGCACCCTGACGCTGCTGATCGCCCTGGGCACGGTCGGCGCCGTTCTCTATGTCGCCCTCCGCCACGGGCGGTTGATCAGCCGGGCGGTCTCCTCCGACAACGCCGAGATGCTCCTCCTGGTCGTCCTCGGTCTCACCCTCGTCGTCGCCGGGATCGCCCAGCACCTCCAGGTCTCGGCCGCGGTGGGCGCGTTCCTGGTCGGCATCGCGCTGTCCGGTGAGGTCGCCGAGGGGGCCAGCAGCATCCTGACCCCGCTGCGGGACCTCTTCGCCGCCGTCTTCTTCGTCTTCTTCGGCCTGCACACCGACCCCGCCGACATCCCGCCCGTCCTCCTCCCGGCCCTCGCGCTGGCCGCCGTCACCACGCTGACGAAGATCGCCACGGGCTACTGGGCCGCGCGCCGGGCCGGGATCTCGGCCAAGGGCCGGTGGCGCGCGGGCGGAACCCTGGTCGCCCGGGGCGAGTTCTCCATCGTCATCGCCGGTCTCGCCGTCGGGGTCGAGCCCCGCGTGGGTCCCCTGGCGACGGCGTACGTGCTCCTCCTGGTCGTCCTCGGCCCGCTCACCGCCCGCTGGACCGAACCCCTGGCCACCCGGCTCACCCGCCGCCGTGCCGGCACGGCATCCCGGGAAACACCGGCGGCCCAGCCCGAGTTGAACCCGGAAGCCACCAGCGAGGCCGTGCACGCGAACGCCTGAGACCGTGCGTGCGGGTTCGGTGGGGGCCGGTCGCGCAGTTCCCCGCGCCCCCGAAAGGCGGGGCTGCGACCCTGCCCTTCGGCCCGGAAGGCCGCAGGCACGCAAGCTGCGCGAGGTACCACGACCGAGTGGGCGCGCCCGCCCATCCGAAGGGGGAGGCCATGAACGGTCGGCACGAGAACGACCACGACAGCAAGGCGAGCGACCAGGACGTGAGCGGCCAGGAGGTGAGCGATCGGAGGGCGGACGGCCAGGAGGTGGGTGGCTGGAGGGCGAGCGACCCGAGCGCAAGCGCCGTGAGCGCGGGGGTTCCGAGCGCGGGAGGCCCGATCACCGGCGTGTCGGGCGCTGGGGGCCCTGGCACCGGCCTGCGGGGAGCCGGAGGTGCGGGTGTCGGGCGGCCGAGTGAGGGGGGCCCGGGCGCCCGAGACACGGGCGCCCCGAACCCGGGCGTCGGCGGGCCGAGTGCAACGGCCCGGGCCGTGGACGTTTCGAGTGCCGCGCCCGGCCGGGGACCGGGTGAGGAGTTTCTCGACGGTTTCGAGCGGATCCTCGCGGACGCCGCGCCCACCGGCCGACGGCTGACCCGGGACGAGATCGAGTCCCGCCGGGCGCTCGGCGCGCGGGCGGCGGAGGCCGGACGCGGCTGGCGTTCGCTGGTGCGGGCGCACCTCGTGGCCGGCCGGGAGAACTGGCCCCGGGGCGTCGACCCGGACCGCGTCCTCGCCGTCGTCGAACAGGCCGTGGACGCCTTCGCCGACGGCTACGAGCGCGCCCAGCGGCTCGTGGTCCGCAAGGAGGAGGCCGCCCGCCGGGAGTTCATCGACGACCTGCTGCACGGCCGCGGCGACCAGGGCCAACTCGCCGCCCGCTCCGAACGGTTCGGCCTGCGCCTGTCGCGCGCCCACGCCGTCGCCGTCGCCGAGGGCCCGGAGAAGTACGACGAGACCGACCCCGTGCCCCGGCAGGTGGCCGGCGACCTGTTCGCCCGCTTCGAGAACCGCCGCATCCTGTTCACCACCAAGGACGGCCGTATGGTGTGCATCGCCCCCGGCGACCAGGACGACGTCCTCACCCACTTCGCCAAGCGCTCCTACGCCGCCACCGGTCGCGCCCAGGTCGCCATCGGCCGCTCCCGGCCCGGCACCGTCGGCATCGGCCACAGCTACGAGGAGGCCCTCAACGCCTTGGACGTGGCCCAGCGCATGGGCCTCGACGAACCCCTGCTGCGCGCGTCCGACCTGCTGGTCTTTCCCGTACTGGCCCGTGACCGGCAGGCCCTCGTCGACCTGGTGAGCAGCACGCTGGGCCCGCTGGAGCAGGCGCGCGGCGGGGCGCGCCCCCTGCTCGACACCCTCACGGCCTACTTCGACACCGGCTGCGTCACCGCCTCCACCGCTCGCCGGCTCTCCCTCAGCGTGCGCGCCCTCACCTACCGCCTGGCCCGCGTCCGCACCCTCACCGGCGCCGACCCCACCGACCCCACCGACCGCTACACCCTGCAGACCGCGGTCATCGGTGCCCGCCTCCTCGACTGGCCGACCCGGCCCCTGAGTTCGACGGAGACAGCGCCGTAGGTCCGCCCGCCCACCCTCTCGTCCAGACCCGCCCGGCGCCCGCCGGCCGAGGAGACCGGGTGGCCGGGTGGCCGGGCCGGCCGCGCACGGCGAAGCGCCCGGGTCCGGGGACCCGGGCGCCTGCTCGCGGCACCGGTGGCGGGGCGCGCTCCATCGG
>NZ_JARGEE010000282.1:0-12130 GCF_033794485.1 Streptomyces sp. MB09-02B | reverse complement strand
CCTCCTCCGCCACCGCCGACGCTGCCCGTCTCGTCGCCGTTCAGACGGCCGAGGCCGTTGTAGCCGAAGGTCAGCTCCAGGAAGGAGTTGTTCTGCGAGCCGCCGATGTACGGACGGGACGACGCGGGCCACAGCTCCACGATCGCGACCCACCAGCCGCCGGAGACGACCATCGCCAGCCCGGCGAGCAGCACCTGCCCGACCCGCTTCTTCACCGAGGCCGGTGCGAGGACGACATACACGAGCGCGAGGACCGGCAGGATCAGGAACGCCTGCAGCGTCTTGACCAGGAAGGCGAGGCCGATGGCGACACCCTCCCAGACCAGCCACTTCGTCTGCGCCTTCTCCAGGGCGCGCAGCGTGCAGTAGACCGCGGCGGCCATCAGCAGCGCGAGCGCCGCGTCCGGGTTGTTGAAGCGGAACATCAGCGCCGCGACGGGGGTGAGCGCGAACACCGCCATGGTGAGGAAGCCGGCCGTGGCGTTGAAGCGACGGCGCGCGGCCGCCCACAGCACCCCGGCGGTGGCGACCGCCATCAGGACCTGCGGGAACAGGATCGCGAAGGAGTTCAGGCCGAACAGCCGCACCGACAGTGCCATCGGCCAGAGGGAGGCCGGGGGCTTGTCGACGGTGATGGCGTTGGCGGAGTCCAGCGAGCCGAAGAAGAAGGCCTTCCAGGACTGGCTGCCCGCCTGCACGGCCGCCGAGTAGAAGGAGTTGGCGTACCCGGAGGCCGTGAGGTTCCAGGTGTAGACGCCGCCGATGAGCAGGAGGGCGAGGAGGAAGCCGGGGCGGATCCAGCGGTGGTCCTCGGGCCTGCCTCTCCACAGGCGCTTCGCGAAGGGCTGGCCGGGCTCGCCCGAGCCGGGCGCCGGGGGCTCGGCGGGTGCCCCCGGAACCGCCGGTTCCTGTACGGCGGTCGAGGCGGGCGGGGGTCCCCAGTCGGGGCCGGGACCGCCCGGCCGGCTGGTCGACTCGAACTGCGTGGTCATCGTGCGTTCCTCGAATCCTGATCGTGCGGGCGCACCGGCCGCATCCGCATGGTCGGTTCCCCCCAGGTGCGGTCCGCGGCTTCTCCGGCGCGGAACGGGGTCGTGGTCGTGGTCGTGGTGTACGTCGGCTGGAACCGGTCCTGGTGGCCGTACGGCCCCGGCTGCCCCGGCTGCCCCGGACGTACCGTCGCGGCGGTCGCGTGGACCGGCGAGGAGGTGTGGCGCGAGGTGGGGTGGTGCGCGTCGGAGTGGTGCGATGCGCGGTGGTGTGCGGCGGGGTGGTGCGCGACGACGGTCGAGCCCTCGGCGACGGAGCCCTCACGCCGGTCCGGGAACACCCACGCCCGGAAGAGCAGGAACCGCAGCACCGTCGCCGCGAGATTGGCCGCGACGAGGACCGCCAGTTCCGTGGAGTGCGCGGGATCGGAGGTCGCCGTGTGCAGCGCGGCGAGCGAGCCGCTGGTGAGGGCCAGTCCGATGCCGAACACCACCAGCCCCTGTGCCTGGTGCTTGATGACACCGCCGCGGCCTCGGACGCCGAACGTCAGCCGTCGGTTGGCGGCCGTGTTGGCGACGGCCGAGACCAGCAGGGCGAGCGCGTTGGCGATCTGGGCCATGGAGAAGGTCCGGAAGCCGCTGTAGAGGAGCAGGTAGAACAGGGTGGAGAGGCCGCCCACCACGCAGAAGCCGAGGAGTTGGCGGGCGAGGCCGCGCGGCACGTCCTGGATCTCACGGTCACGGGGATCGTCCCCGAACGGCCGTGCGATCCGGTCCAGCGCGAGGGACCCGGTGGCCAACGCCTTCCCGACCCGCCACACACCCTTGAGATCGTCGGTGGCCGTCTTCACGATGTGGACGGTCGAGTCCGGGTCGTCGACCCAGTCCACCGGCACCTCGTGGATCCTGAGCCCGGCCCGCTCCGCGAGCACCAGCATCTCGGTGTCGAAGAACCACCCGGTGTCCTCGACCAGGGGCAGCAGCACCTGGGCGACGTCCCGGCGTATCGCCTTGAACCCGCACTGCGCGTCCGAGAACCGCGCCTGCAGCGAGCCGCGCAGGATCAGGTTGTACGCGCGGCTGATGAACTCCCGCTTGGTGCCGCGCACCACCCGCGAGGAGCGGGCGAGCCGGGAGCCGATCGCGAGGTCCGAATGACCGGAGATCAACGGGGCGACGAGCGGGAGCAGGGCGTTGAGGTCCGTCGACAGGTCCACGTCCATGTAGGCGAGGACCGGCGCGTCGGACGCGGACCACACGTTCCGCAGGGCCCGCCCCCGTCCCTTCTGCTCCAGCCGGAAGGACGTCACCTCGGGGAGCTCCGCCGCCAGCCGCGCGGCCACCTGCGGGGTGGTGTCCGTCGACGCGTTGTCCGCGATCGTGATGCGGAACGCGTACGGGAACGTGCGTGCGAGGTGCTCGTGCAGTCCGAGCACGCACGGCTGGAGGTCCTTCTCCTCGTTGTAGACGGGGATCACTACGTCCAGGACAGGCGTACCGGCGTTTCCGGCCGGGAGGTGCTCCCGCGCCGGCAGGGTGCCGGGAGAAGAGTCGGTTCGCATGACAGACACATTCGCGAGCCGCTCTGTTATGCCCGTGTGCTCACACTGTGGTGCGCCTGTGAGTCCGATGCCAGGGTGTCGCGCCGGTCACCCGGCCGTTCCTGTCGGACGCGCCGTCGAACGCGCCGTCGCGCTCGCCGTCGTGCCCACCGTCCCGCTCACCGTCGTACCGGATGTCGTCGAGCTCCCAGTTCGCGACGTCGTCGAGCGGCGGTACGTCCCGGCCGAGGGCCGGCAGATGCACGGTGAAGACGGTCCTGCCGGGCACGCTGTCGACGGTCACGGCACCGCCGTGCGCGTCGGCGACGGCCTGCACGATGGCGAGCCCGAGTCCGGTCGAGCCGGAGGCCCTGGACCGCGACGAGTCCCCGCGCGCGAACCGCTCGAACACGTGCGGCAGCAGCTCCTCCGGGATGCCCTGTCCGTCGTCCTCGACATCGACGCACATCCACGGCCCGCGCCGCTGCACGCGGGCGGTGACGGTGGTGCCGGGCGGCGTGTGCGTCCGCGCGTTGGCGAGCAGGTTGACGAGCACCTGCTGCAGCCGCGCCGCGTCCGCCGACACGAGGGCGGGCATGTCCGGCAGGTCGAGCCGCCAGCTGTGGCTCCGCCCGGCGACGCGCGCGTCGCTGACGGTGTCCACGACAAGGGGGATGAGGTCGGTCTGCTCGAACTGCAACGGCCGTCCGGCGTCCAGCCGCGCGAGCAGCAGCAGGTCCTCGACGAGCATGGTCATCCGCCCGGACTCGGACTCGATCCGCCCGAGCGCGTGCCGGGTGTCGGGCCCGATCTCCTCCCGGCCTCGCCGGGTCAGCTCGGCGTACCCGCGGATGGACGCGAGCGGCGTCCGCAGCTCATGACTGGCGTCGGCCACGAACTGCCGTACGCGCGTCTCGCTCTCCTGCCGGGAGTGCAGGGCGCCGTGGATGTGGTCGAGCATGCGGTTGAGCGCGGCACCGACCTGGCCGACCTCGGTGCGCGGATCGGTCTCGGACGCCGGGACGCGTTCGTTGAGGGTGACTTCACCGGTGTGCAGGGGCAGTTCGGAGACCCGGGTCGCGGTGGAGGCGACCTTGCGCAGGGGCCGCAGAGCGACACCGACGAGAACGGACCCGGCGATACCCGCGGCGACGAGCCCGGCGCCGGTGACGCTCAGCTCTACGGCGATGAGGGTGCTGAGGGTGTTGGTGACCGACTTGGTGGGCAGGGCGACGTAGAAGTTGCCCTTGCTGCCCTCGATATAGGTCACCCGGTATTCGCCGAGGTCGGGAATGTCCACGGTGGAGATACAGGTCTTCGACACCGAGTCGAGGGCGGCCTCCTGCTCGGCGCCGAGAGCGACGGTGGTCATGCCCTGGAAGACGTCGCTGTCGGACGTCTTCTCCTTGGCGACCACGGCCTCGGTGACCCCGCCGTCCGTCCCTAGCTGGGCGACGACGGTGTACTCCTCTGTGCCGCCCTTGGTGACGAACCCGAAGGGGCTGTCCGGCGGGATGTCGTCACCACCGCGGCCCCCGGGGAACTTCCCGTCCGGCGGACCGGCGGCACGCTTGGCGACCTCTTCCACCTGGGTGTTCAACTGCTTGTTGAGGTGCTCTCGCAACGCGACCGTGGTCACCGTCCCGATGACCGCGCACACCACCGCGATCAATGCCACCGCGGAGACGACGAGCCGCGTACGCAGGGTGCGCGGCTGTCCTCGCCTCAGCCGCTTCCTCAGCCGCTGCGTCGACCCCGGCCTCTGCTGCCTCTGCGTACGCGTCCGTCGTCGCCCGCTCATGAGGAGCCGGGCTTGATCAGATAGCCGGCCCCACGCCGGGTGTGGATCATCGGCTCCCGCCCGGCGTCGATCTTGCGCCGCAGATACGAGATGTAGAGCTCGACCACGTTGGCCTGGCCGCCGAAGTCGTACGACCACACGCGGTCGAGGATCTGCGCCTTGCTGAGCACGCGCCGCGGATTCCGCATGAGGAAGCGCAGCAGTTCGAACTCGGTGGCGGTGAGGTGGATGTTCGCCCCGCCACGCGACACCTCGTGGCTGTCCTCGTCGAGCATGAGGTCACCGACGACGAGCACGGAGTCCGAGCGGCGGTCGGCGGCACCGGACCGCCGGATCAGCCCGCGCAGTCGCGCCACCACCTCTTCGAGGCTGAACGGCTTGGTGACGTAGTCGTCGCCACCGGCGGTGAGCCCGGCGATCCGGTCCTCGACCGCGTCCTTCGCGGTCAGGAAGAGCACCGGCACGTCCGGCAGCTCACGCCGCAGCCGCCCGAGGACGGCCAGCCCGTCCATGTCGGGCAGCATCATGTCGAGGACGACGGCGTCGGGCCGGAAGTCCCGGGCGGTCTGGATGGCACCCGTGCCGTCCCCCGCACTCCGGATCTGCCATCCCTCGTAGCGCAGGGCCATGGACAGCAGTTCGGTGATCGACAGCTCGTCGTCCACCACAAGCACGCGGACGGGGCTCCCGTCCGGCCTCAGCAGTTCGGTGCGCCCCTGGGGCGAGGTCGTGGTCATGCTCGACACCTTGTCGGGGCCCCCTGAGAACACCCTTTCCGGAACCTGTGATTTTTCTGAGAAACACACAGGCGCCTCTCAGGAAGCCCCTGGGAAGATCCCCGACTTCTCGGACACCACCCCCGCCGACCAGCACGTCTCTGATCGTTCGCACGGCGTTCCCCAGGCCGCCTCACCGGGGCCCCACAGCCCCGCCGCCACAGGAACGGCCCCTGGGCCGACCCCCACTGACCCCACCGCTATGCAAGCGCCAGCCCGGCATCTCAGACAGCCCGCGATCTCAGAGATGCCCGCCATCTCAGAACAGCCCGTCCTGCACGCTCCCGCCCCCTCGGCTCCTCAACTCCCGTACGGGCAGGGTGAGGACGTCCCGGGGCCCTTCGGCGTCGGGTGCGGTCAGCTCCCACCCGGTCATGAGCCGGGTGTCGAGCACGACGACTCCCCGCCCGGTGGCCAGATGCAGATCGGGTCCGGCGGCGGCGAGGACCTCTCCGCCCACGGCCCCGCCCGGCGCCAGCTCGGTCACCACTCCGTCGGCGGCCGGCAGCCCGTCGAGCCCGAACACCCCGAAGTGATCGACGGCGTGGAACGGAAGGCGCTCCAACGACTCGGGCCACGCCGCGAGCCCCTGGGCCCGCCCGTGCAACTCGGCCAACTCCCCGACGCGCTCCTCGACCGCCGGCAGGCCGACCCGCACGACCCGCTTCTCGGCGTACGGAATCCGATCCGGCACCCCGAGGGCGGCCCGGAGCATCTCCTCCGACCGCCGGGCGGCCATCAACGGCCCGCGACCGAGCCAGCCGAAGCAGACCGCACCCTGCTCCAACAGCCGCGCCGGCCCCCGCTCGACCGCGGTGATCCCGACCTTCACCATGCCGGGCCCGAACCACGCGAGGTACACGTGATACGGCCGCGGGTCGTCGGCGATCGTGTCGGCGGCCACGGAATGCGCCCGGTCGAGCCGCGCACACTCCTCGCACCGAGCCCCCGTGCTCCGCCCGGGCACCTCGGCCCGCACCGGGCAGGGGTTCCCGCGAGCGCCCACGCACGTACGCCCGTCGCTCACGACCTTGAAGGCCACCGCCTTCCCCCGCGGCAGCGGACTCCCCCGTCCACCCGCCCACCGCAACGACGGCGCCCCGTCCTCACCCCAGCGCAGCCCCGTACATCTCCACACACGTGCCATCCCTCACGACAGTAGAGGGCACCACTGACAACGCGTCCGCCCGGCGAACCGGGCGCGGACCGCGGGGCGGCACGACGGGGTAGGGGCATGGCGCAACTGAGGGGCGCGCGCCCCTCCCGATCGATGCCCAACTGCGATGCGGACGTCCGGCCATCCGGCCGTGCGTCGTCCTACAGCTTGCTCATCTTGCTGTACGGGCTGAGGATCCGCTGCCGCGCCGAACCGAAATCGACGAGCGCCGCGATCCCGTCCTCGATGCCGATCACCCGGCCGAGACCGTACATGTCATGTGTGACCTGGTCGCCCACCGCGAAGTGCTTGGGCGGTGGGGCGACCGGGGCCTTGAAGGGACTGGTGGGCAGATAGCGCTTCGGTGCACCTGGCTTTGTCATTGCGCCCAGTATGCGCCAACCTTCAAGCCCCCCGTCCGGCCCAGACCCACTTGATCTTGGTCCTCGGAACACCGCCCGGCCACTCAGCAGCCCGCAAGTCCCCACGCTGCCGCCCCAGCTCAGCCGAAAACGGGAGCCTCCGGCCCCCTCACCGCGCCGGTCAGAGAATCCTGAAATCGTGCGACGCGTGTGGCAACGCACACGGGTCGGACTCGGGCTCACCAGACTCCTGGCAGCCCGGCATATCCATATTCGTGGCGGCGACAAAGCCAGAGGCCCCGTGGAGTGATCCACGGGGCCTCTGGTCAGCTGTGCACTCGGCAGGATTCGAACCTGCAACCTTCTGATCCGTAGTCAGATGCTCTATCCGTTAAGCTACGAGTGCTTGTTCTGTTTTCCCGCCGTTCCCGGCCCTTTCGGCCCGCTCGCGGCGACAGGAAGAACATTACATGACTGCCGTCGCCATGTGAAATCCGTTTGCTGTACCCCTTGCGACCTGGGAAAACACCCTGTGAGGGTGGTCTCGGGGCGGGGGCGGGAACGACGAAGCCCCGGTCGCGTGGACCGGGGCTTCGGTGATCAAGCGCGGAGGCGGAGGGATTTGAACCCTCGATGGGATTGAAGTCCCAAACCGCATTAGCAGTGCGGCGCCATAGACCGGACTAGGCGACGCCTCCAGCACAACCGCCCGCGCGAGCGCGAGTGGTGCGTGCAGATGATGACACAGCCTGGTGGGCTGTCACCAATCGCCTCCCACGGTACTAGGCGGAGAGGCCGCAGGGCAAAGCCGTATGGCACGTCGGGAGTGGTGCGCCGCACTGCCCGCGCGGGCGGACACGGCGCACGACGGCGCCGCAACCGTGGGGCGGGCATGGCGTTAGTCAGGTCATGTTGCAGAGCCTTCCCGGCGCGCGCCCGAACTCCTCCACCGCGCTCCGCACCCCGCCTTCCACAGCGCTCCCCACGGCGCCTCCCTCGAAGCCCACCCCGCCTTCCACAGCGCTCCTCACCACGCCTTCCTCGAAGCCCACCGTGCTGCCGACCGCACCACGCCCCCCGGCGCTCCCCAGCGCATCCCCAGCCCCACACCCCGGCCGCCGCCCTGGCGCCGCCACGCTGAGCCGGGTCCTCCTCGGTGCCGTCGCCTCGGTCGCCGCGGCCGCCGCCGGCACGCTCGCGCCCGTGGCGCCGGGCGCGTACGCCGCCGAGGCGGTGTCGCGGCCGACGCCGCCCATGCCCACCCCGGCCGTCGGCCCTGGCGACCGGCTGACCGTCACCGTGCGCCAGGCCGGCGGCGGCGCGGACGGGACGTTCGAACTGCGGTGCCATCCGGAAGGGGGCACCCACCCGGACGTACGGGAGGCGTGCGGGCGGCTCGATCGCCGGACGACCTGGGGAACGGATCCGTTCGCGCCGGTCCGGTCCGGCACCGTGTGCACGATGCAGTACGGCGGACCGGCCACCGCGCATGTGACGGGGACCTGGGCCGGGCGCCGCGTCGACGCCCGCTTCGACCGCGGCGACGGCTGCGAGATCGCCCGCTGGGACTCCCTGGTTCCCGTGCTGCCGAACCTCCGCGCGTAAAGAGGAGGGGGGCGAAACCGGCCACCCACCGAGCGGAGCGGACACCCCTCCCGGCGCCCGCGCACAGCCCGTACATATGTGCCTCCGTCAAGGTCCTCCGGCAAAACACACGGTCACGGCATCCCCGTCCGCGCGGTCACGGCATCTCCGTACGTTCGGTGTGCGACCTCCCTCTCATCCGGCGTCGCGAGCGCAACCTCTGCCCGTAGACTCCCTCGCGTGACACGTTGCGGGCCGGTTGGCAAGATGGCCATGGGCCCAGCGGTCGGCAAGGTGCGGTAACAGGGAGGAAGCGTCTCGTGAGCAGCAGGCCATCCCGAGGCGCTGCTCGCCTCGCAGCCATACTGGACGCGCTGCCCGATGCGTTGGTGCTGGTCAACGCCAATGGGACCGTCGTCAACGCCAACACCATCGCCCTTGAGACCTTCGAGGCCCCCGGGACCGCCTTGGTCGGACGGGGCCTGCTCGACCTGCTGCCCGAGTTCGACTCCCGGCTCATCCCGGGCTCCATGCGGCGGCCCGACACCATGGACCCGACCGGGCGGACCAAGCCGACCCGCATGATCGCCCGGCGGACCGACGGCACCGAGTTCCCGGTCGAGGTCACAAGCGCGAATCTGGAGAACGGGCAGCAGGCGTACGACGGTTACGGCTACGCCAACGACGAGCTGCTCATGCTGGTCGTACGGGATCTTTCGGGCACGGTCGACACCGAGGCCGAACTCGCGCGTTCGCAACGGCAGACCGAGATGATCCTGCGGGCCGCGTCCGAGGGCGTGGTCGGGACCGACACCGACGGGCGGATCGTCCTCGTCAATCCGGCCGCCGCCCAGATACTGGGTTATCGGGCCAGTGACCTCGGCGGACGCGAGCTGCACACCCTCGTCCTGCACTCCCGCGAGGACGGCGCCCCCTTCCCGTACACCGAGTCGCCGCTCGCGGACACCCTGAAGTCCGGGCGCAAGCACCGGGTGCGCGGGCAGGTGCTGTGGTCGAAGAACGGCGAGAAGGTGTCGGTCGACCTGACGACCGCGCCGGTGCGCGACGGGGACCAGCTCGTCGGCGCCGTGATGACGTTCACCGACCGGCGGCCGTACGACAAGCTCGCCGAGGAGAAGGACGCCGAGGCCGAGACCCACGCGGAGGAGCTGGAGCGGCTCGCCAAGGAGCACGCCGAGGAACTCGCGGGCGTGCGCGAGGAGCACGCCGCCGAGCTGGCCGAGCTCAGCGAGCAGCATGCCGAGGAACTCGCCGCCGGGGACGAGCGGTACGCGGCGCTCGGGGAGCGCGAGAAGGACCGGTACGAGGCGCTGGCCGCGCGGCACGAGCAGCTGCTCGCCGTGCTGGGCACCTCGCTGCGCGGCCCGCTCGACCAGCTCCGCAGCGAGCTGGGCACGCTCGCCGCCGACGACGCCGGGCAGCTGTGGCCCGAGGCGAACCAGGTGCTGCACCATCTGACCGCCGGATACTCGCGGATCACGACGCTCATCGACAACGTGCTCGGCTACCAGCGCATCGACGCGGGCGAGGACGACCTCGTACGGACGACCGTGATGCTCGACGCCGTCGTCGCGGCCGGGGTCGACGGGGCCGTCGAGCTGGTCGGACCGGGGCGGGTGCAGTTCGCCGTGCACGCGCCGCCCATCGAGGCCGAGGTGGACCAGACGCGGCTCGCGACCGCCCTCGCGCATCTCGTCGCCGATGTCGCCGGTGTCGACGCGACGGGCAACGCGCCCATGTCGATCGGCGGCTACATGGACAACACCGTCGTCGTGGCGGCCGCGCAGCGTGGTGAGGTCGTGCGCATCGAGGTGCGCGGACCGTACGCCGGGGGAGACCCGGTGCACCAGCCGATCGTCCAGGGGATCGTGCGGGCGCACGGCGGTGTGCTCCAGACGGTCGAGGTGCCGGGGATGAGCGGCAGCGCGTATGTGCTTGAGGTGCCCCTCGGCGGTGGTGCCGGGGCGGTGCCCGTCGCGCAGCTGCCCGCGGTGACGGGCGTCGAGGTCGATCCGGGGGCCGTGGCCACCGGTGCCGAGGTCGCCCTGCCCGAGCAGGCCCCCGCGAGTGGTGGGCGGCGGCGGGCTCGGCGTTCGTCGGTGGACGCGTTCCTGGAGAGCGAGGACGCTCCCGAGGGCCAGGAGGCCGAGGCCGAGCCCGCTGTCGCCCCGACCGGGCGGCGCCGGCGCAGGGCGGAGGACGCGGCGGGAGCGCCGGGCACGGCCGTCGGAGCCGCCGGTTCCGGTGAGGGCGCCGGGGCCGAGGGCTCCGGGGGTACCGGGCGGCGACGTGGACGTGCCGCCTCGGCCGAGGCGGACGGTGAGGCCGTGGCCACCGAGGGCGCGGTCGTCACGGCGGCCGAGCACGCGGCGGGTGCCGCCGCGGCCGCCACCGGGCTGGGCGGGACCGTGCCGCCGCAGGGTGTGCCCGCGCCCGGCGGACGGCGCGCGCGCCGGGAGCCCGCCGCACAGAACGCGTTGCCGCCGGCGCTGCCCGCGGGGCCGGCGGGGCCGGGCCCGGTCACCGAGGCGACCGCCGGCTCCGCCCCCGCCGAGTCAGGGGGCGCCCAGCAGCCCACCGGCCGTCGTCGTCGTGCCCTCGGGGGCGGCGAGGAGCGCGCCGCCGCACCCGAGCCGGGTGCGCGAGCCGTCTTCGCCCTGCCACCGGCCGAGGCCGACCGGGGCCCCGATTACACGGAGGCCACGGGCCTCGGTCCCGTCCCACTGCCCGCCGCGCCGGGCGCCCCCGGCACACCGATGCCGATGCCGCTGCCCGCCGGAGCAACGGGAACCGCCGTGCCCGTGCAGGCCCGGGAGGGGTACGACGGCGAGGGCGACCAGGGTGCGGCGGCCGCCGCGGCCGGGGTTCCCGCTGTCGGCGGGCCGGTGCCCGGGGGAGGGCAGGTCCCCGTCGGGGGGCCCGTGCCGCCCGGGGGAGTCGCGCCGGCTGGAGGGTCGGTGCCTGGCACTGGTGTCGCGCAGCAGTTCACCGGAGTCGGGGCCGGGGCCGGAGTCGGGGCCGGACAGCAGCTTCCCCAGAGCGGCCCGGGGGCGCCTGGTGGCGTTGCCGGACCGGGCTCTGGGCAGCCGGCCGGTGCCGGGCAGACGCCCGGCGGTGGCCAAGTGGCCGCCGCGGGGCCGATGTCGGGTGCCCCGGTCGGCGGGGGCGACGACGGTCGCCATGACGCCGCGTTCCACGACCCGGGCGACGACCACACCCCGCCGCAGCCGCACCCGGTGCCCACGCCCACCGGCCGCCGCCGTGCGGTACGGCAGCCCGCCCCCCAGCAGGGCGGCGCCGCCGGCGCGACGGCACCCGGGCAAGGGGCACCGACGCAGGGCGCTGTCCCTCAGGCCATTCCCCCGCAGGGAGGCCCCGGGCAGCCGGTCCCCGCACCGGGTGCGGCGATGGCCGCCGCCCAGCCCGTCTCCGCCCAGAGGATCCCGGGCGGCCCGCAGGCCGTGCCCGTGCAGGGTGTCCCCGGCGGACAGCAGGCCGTGCCCGCCCAGGCCGCTGGGGTCGCTCCCGGCCAGCCCGTCCCGGCGGGGATCGCGGCCGCGCAGTCCGGCACTCCGCAAGCAGTTCCCGGAGGCACCGCTCAGGCAGTCGCCGGACAGGCCCTTCCTGGTCAGGCCCTCCCCGGTCAGGCGGCCACCGGGCAGCCTCTCGCGACGCAGGCCGCCGCTGCTCAGACCCCGGGGCAGCCTGCCGTCGGGCAAACCGGTGCCGTGCAGGGATTCGTCCCACCGCAAGGGGCGCCTGGTGACCGGCAACAGGTACCCGCGCAGGGCGGCGCCCTCGGGCACTCCGTCGTCGTACCGGGCGCGCAGGGCGTACCGGGGATGCAGGCCGTGCCCGTGGCTGGGGTGCCGGCAGCAGGGGCGCCCGGTACGACAACGG
>NZ_JARGEE010000281.1:0-12155 GCF_033794485.1 Streptomyces sp. MB09-02B | reverse complement strand
GTGGGAGGGGGCCGGGTCGGGGTCGGTGAAGGCGGTGCCCTGGACCGTGGCCTCGATGGTGTCACCCGGCTTCGCGGCGCGGGCCCAGTCGCTGGCGTGACCGTCGTGGAGGGCGAACTCCAGGCTGAAGGTGCCGGAGGCCGGGTCGGGGTCCACGAGTGTGTACGCCCGCTGGTGCGGTTTGCCGGCGGCGTCGAACCAGAGGCGGACCCACATCGTCGGGTGGACGCCGGTCGCCGCGAGCATGCCGCCGTCGGTGAGGTGGATCCGGCGGTAGTGCTCGGTGACTTGTTCCGCACCGGTCACCGTGAGGACGAAGTCCTTCCCGCGGAGCAGTTTCAGGACCGCCCCCTCCCAACCGTGCCCCTGCCCCATGGCTTCTGCACCCTTCACGTACGCTTTGATCACAGATTGCTTAGGTGAGGCTAACCTAAATAACAGGCGGGATGTAGAGATGCGGGACATCAGCGGTGCGCGGGGACCTGCTCGGGGGAGCGATTCAAGCCATGCGGCGTACGGGATCTTCCGCGACGCCTGGGGCATTCCGCACCTGCGCGCCGCCGACGCCCGTGCCCTCGCCCACGCCCAGGGGCGGGTCACGGCCCTCGACCGGGCCTGGCAGCTGGAGGTCGAACGGCATCGCGTCCAGGGCACCTCGGCTTCCTTCCTCGGCGTGGACTCCCTCGGCTGGGACCGGTTCGCCAGACGGGCCCGCCTGGAGGACACGGCCCGAAGATGCTTCGCCCGGCTGGAGCGTACGGACCCGGAGAGCGCCGACTGGGTCCGCGCGTACGCGGAGGGCGTGAACGACGGACTCGTCGAGGGCGGCCGGCGCGCACCCGAGTTCGCTCGTGTCGGGCTCGTGCCCGGGCGCTGGGAGCCGTGGCACCCGCTCGGGGTCTGGATCGCCACGCACATCCTGTTCGCCGGGTTCCCCGCCAAGCTCTGGCGGGAGGAGGCCGTACGGCATCTCGGTGCCGACGCGATCGGGCTCTTCGCCACCGACGGGCCCGCCACCTCCGGCAGCAACGGGTGGCTCGTCGACGGGTCCCGGACGGCCACCGGACAGGCCGTCATCGCCGGTGATCCGCACCGGTTCATCGAGGAGCCCGGTGTCTACCAGCAGATCCACCTCTCCTGCCCCGAGTTCGACGTCGTCGGCCTCGCCGTCCCCGGTATGCCCGGCATCGCCCACTTCGGTCACACCGGCGACGTGGCCTGGGCCATCACCAACGCCATGGCCGATTACCAGGATCTGTACCGGGAGCGGCTGCGGTACAGGGGTGACCACGGCAGTGACCACGGGGACGGGGACGGCGACGCGGGCGGCTACGGGCCCGGGGAGGGCGGAGGTGTCGTCGAGGCGCTGGACCCCGATGGGGTGTGGCGGGCCGTGCACCGGCATGTGGAGGTCATCGAGGTCGCGGGCGGGGAGCCCGCCGAGGTGGAGGTGATCGAGACCGCTCGGGGGCCGGTCGTCATCGGGGGCATCGACACCGACCATGCTGCCGGTGGCTCCGACCCGGTCGGTGCCCTCAGTCTCCGGTATCCGCCGCGGGTCACCGAGGACCTCGGGATCGGGGCGCTGCTGCCGCTCCTCCGGGCCCGGGAGGTCGCCGATGTGGACCGGGCGTTCGACCAGTGGGCCGAGCCGGTGAACGTCGTACAGGCCGCGGACAGGCGGGGTGGGGTGCTGCACCGGGTGGCGGGCCGGGTTCCGGTGCGGAGCCGGGACAACCGGACGCGGGTCGTCGCGGCCTGGGAGCCGGGGCACGAGTGGGAGGGGTGGCACGAGACGCGGTACGGCACGTTCGAGGACGGTGTCGCGGTGATGGCCAACCAGCGTGGCCCGGCGACCCCGTTGGGCGTCGAGTTCGCCCCGCCGCACCGCGCGGCACGCATTCGCGCGATGCTGGACGGGAAGCGGGTGTGGTCCGCCGCGGACATGCCCACGATCCACATGGACACCCATCTGGCCTCCGCCGGACCCCTGTTGGAGCTCGTGGCGGCCGTCACCCCCACCGATGCCCGCGCGGTCGCGCTTCGTGAGCGGCTGCTGAGGTGGGATCGGCGGATGGACGCCGACAGTGTCGACGCGGCGGAGTACGCGGCGTTGCGAGGAGCCGTCGTACGGCGGCTCGCCACGGAGCCCGCCTTCGCGGCGCTCGCGGTGCCGCCGACGTACCCCGAGGTCTTTCGCCCGTGGCTGTCGCTCACGGTGCGGATCGGGTTCGCGCTCGAACACCTGCTCAGGGCCGAGGAGTTGTACGGGATCGACCGGGTCGCCCTCGTGCGGGAGGCGCTGGAGGAGGTCGCCGGTCTCGACGCGGGGCGCTGGGGCGACAGCCACACGCTCGTGCCGTGGCGTGCGCTTCCGGACGACGGCACGGACGAGGGGCTTGGTGGGGGCGCGGGCGAGCGTGCTGGTGAGGGGGCGGAAGGGCGTCCGCACGTCGCAACCGAGCCGGGGCTCGCCGGTGATCACGACTGTGTGCTGTGCACCTCCACGGTCCCAGGCATCACCCACCTCAGCGCACGCGGGCCCGCTGCCCGGTACGTCTGGGATCTGGCCCGGCGCGAGGACAGCCTCTGGGTGGTGCCGTTCGGGGCGTCCGGCATCGGCGGTTCGCCGCACCACCGCGATCAACTGCCCTTGTGGCTCAGGGGAGATCTCGTACCGGTCGTCACCGACTGGGATCAGCTCACCGAGGACGACATCGACACCGACACCGACATCGACCGCAGCAGCGAGGAGAAGCGCCATGACCGTTGAGTCTTCTGATGGGTCTTCTGATGAGTCTTCTGAGTCGTACGCCGATCGTGCGGCCGTTCACGAGCAGGTGATGGACGGGTTCGGGACCGTGCGGATCCTGCCGCTCGACGCCGGGGCCGATGCCGCGGTCGTGCACGGCTGGGTGCGGGAACCGAGGGCCGCGTTCTGGGGCATGAACGGGCTCACGGAGGAGCAGGTGCGGGAGATCTACGAGGGTCTTGCGGCCTTCGACACGCACCACGCCTACCTCGCACTGCGCGACGGAGCGCCCGTCGGACTGCTGCAGACGTACGAGCCGGAGGCCGACCGGGTCGGCGAGTGCTACGACGTCGAGCCCGGGGACATAGGCGTCCACGTGCTGCTGGCCCCCGCCGGGGCCGCAGGAGCGCAGCCGGGGTGGTCGTCCCTGGTGCTGGCGGCCTTCACGTCCTACGTCTTCCTCGGGCTGGACCGGCGGCGGGTCGTCGTCGATCCGGACGAGCGGAACGAGAAGGCGATCGCGCGGTTCGCCCGGCAGGGGTTCGAGGCCGGGCCGGTCGTCGTGCTGCCGGAGATCGATCTGCCGGAGGTGTACCTGCCCGAGAAGCGGGCCCGGTTGGCGTTCCTGCGGCGGGAGGCCGTGTTCGGTCAGTAGTTCGGGTGGTGGGCGTAGCCTCGGGCGGATGACTCCCGAAGACCTCATAGCGCACTACGAGTTGGAGCCCATACCGCGCGAGGGCGGACGTTTCCGTCAGACGTGGGCCGGGCCCGAGCGGGGCGACGGGCGGCCCGAGGGGACCGCGATCGTCGCCCTGCTCACCACCGAACCCGGCGACTACTCCGCCCTGCACCGGCTGCCCGGCGACGAGATCTGGCACTTCCACCTCGGTGATCCGCTCCGGATGCTGCTGCTCTCCCCGGACGGATCCTCGCGGATCGTCGTCCTCGGGCCGGACGTGCTCGACGGGCAGCACGTGCAGTACGTCGTGCCCGCGGGGACCTGGATGGGGGCGCGGGTTCTGGGCGGCGGTGCTGGCGGTGCCGGCGGGCGTGAGGGCGGGGCTGCCGGTGGTGAGGGCGGTGCCGGCGGTGGTGAGGGCGGTGCCGGCGGTGGTGGGGGCTGGACCTTGTTCGGGTGCACGATGGCGCCGGGGTTCACCTTCGAGGGGTACGAGCACGGGGACGCCGCGGAGCTGGCTCGGCTGTACCCGGACCGGGCCGCGGAGATAGGGGAGCTGGGGCGGGCGTAGGGACGGCGGCCGTCCGCCCGGGGCGGGACGTGGCCCGGGGGCGGAGCGGCGGGTGCGGATCGCGTTGAACGCGGCGTTCGTGGTGTGCGTACCTGTTCGAGGAGTTCGAGAGCCGGCGACCGTGGATCCGGAGCACTACGTGGAGCGTGGCAGGTACAGCGACCCAGTCGACGACAGGGCCGGGGGTAGGGGTAGGGCCAGAGGCTGGGACCGGGTCCGGGACCGGAGATGGGGCCAGGCCCGCGGCGAGGACAGAGGCGTGAGCCCACTTGACGGAACCGACGGGACCACCGGCGGATCCGGAGGCCGGGTCGCCGGACGTGCCGGAGTGTGGGGCGGTCGGCGGGCGCGAGGGGTTCAGCGCCTGGTGCTGCTGGGCACCGTGTTGGTCCTGTTCCTCCTCGGCGGGGCGGGTACCGCGTCCGCGCACGCCGCTCTCAAGGGCAGCGATCCCGTCGACGGAAGCGTCCTCGACGCCGCTCCCCGGGACGTAACCCTCCGCTTCACCGAGTCGGTGAGCCTCCTGGAGGACTCCATCCGCGTCGTCGACCCGGAGAACCGGGCGGTGGACACGGGCAAGCCGGGGCGCGCGGGCGGCCGGGCCGACACGGCTCGGGTCACCCTCCCCACCGGCCTCGGCGACGGCACGTACACGATCGCCTGGCGGGTGATCTCGGCCGACAGCCACCCCATCTCGGGTGCCCTGATCTTCTCCGTCGGCGAGCCCTCCGCGACCGCCGCGGTCCTCCCGGACGACCTCGCGGAGGACCCCCTCACCGCCTCCCTCTACGACATCACCCGCTACTTCGCGTACGGCGCCCTCGCCCTGCTCATCGGCGTGGCCTTCTTCCTGGCGGTCGTGCTCGGCGGGCCCAGCGAGGTGCTGCGCAAGCTGCTGCTGGCCGCCTGGCTGGCCCTGCTGCTGGCGTCGGCGGCCCTGTTGCTGCTCCGTGGACCGTACGAGCGGGGCAGTGGGATCGGGGCCGCCCTCGACCTCTCCGTCCTGCGCGACACGCTGGTCAGCCGGCCGGGGCTCGCGCTGCTGGCCCGGCTGGGTCTGCTCGCGGCGGCCGCCGTCCTCCTCGTACGCGTACGCCGCCAGGGGGAGCGGCAGGAGTGGGGGAAGGGCGCGCTCGTCTGCGGGGCGCTGCTCTCCCTCGGTCTCGCCGGGACCTGGGCGGCCGCGGAGCACGCCTCCGCCGGTATCCAGGTGCCGGTCGCGATGACCTCCTCCGTGCTGCACCTGCTCGCCATGGCGGTCTGGCTGGGCGGGCTGACCGCGCTGCTGACCGTCCTGTACCGGGCGCCGAGGACCCTGACGGCCACCGTGGTCGACCGGTTCTCGCGGCTCGCGTTCGCGTCGGTGGTCGTCCTCGTCGTCACCGGCGTCTACCAGTCCTGGCGCGGCCTCGGCTCCTGGTCCGCCTTCACCTCCACGGCGTACGGGGAGGTCCTCGTCGCCAAGCTGGTCGCGGTGCTGCTCCT
This sequence comes from Streptomyces sp. MB09-02B, assembly GCF_033794485.1. Classification (NCBI taxonomy): domain Bacteria; kingdom Bacillati; phylum Actinomycetota; class Actinomycetes; order Kitasatosporales; family Streptomycetaceae; genus Streptomyces; species Streptomyces sp. MB09-02B. The sequence continues at coordinate 6,668 of NZ_JARGEE010000281.1, read as the reverse complement.
GCTCGTGGCAGCGGCGTTCTCGCGGCGCTGGACGGGCCGGTTGGGGGCGACGGAGCCCGCCGGGCGGGGCGCGGCGGGCGAGTCGAACGCGGAGGAGAGTGAGCGGGCGGGTGCGGCAGGGCCGGCGGCTGTGGCGGTCTCGGCGGCGGTGACGGCGGCGGTGACGGTGACGGCGGCGCGGGTGCCTGAGCGGGTGTCCGAGCGGGTGCCCGAGCGGGTGGGCGCCGCAGAGGGAGCCGCAGACAGAGATGTAGAGGGAGCCGTAGAGGGAGCTGACGCAGCCGAGGCTTCCGGTCGAGCCGCCGAGGCAACCGACGCTTCCGGCCACGCCGCCGACCCGCCCAACTCCCTCGACTCCTCTGCCTCTTCTGCCTCCTCTGCCTCCTCCGGCCCCTCCGACCCACCCACTTCCGAGGACTCCCCCGGCGATCTGTCCCGCCAGGGGCTCAGGCGATCCGTGCTGGCGGAGTTCACCGTCGCGGTCGTCGTGCTGGTGATCACCACCGTGTTGACGGGGACCCTGCCGGGCCGGGCGGCGGCGGAGATCGCCGACGAGAGCGCGGGTCAGGCGGCGGGCGGGGTCACGGCCTCCTCGTCGACGGTTCCCTTCGACGTCGGCACCCCGAACGGTCAGGGCAAGGTCCAGATCGACCTCGGCCCGGGGCGTGTGGGCAAGAACTCCGTACAGGCCGTGGTCTTCGGCCCCGACGACGGCATCGCCACGGTCCCGGAACTGCGTCTCACCTTCACGCTGAAGTCCCAGAAGATCGGCCCGATCGACGCGAAGCTCACCGACCGTGGCGGCTACTGGGCCACCGACACCCTCCAACTCCCCCTGCCCGGCAAGTGGACGATGAAGCTCACGGTCCGCACGACGGACATCGACCAGGTCACGGTGGAGAAGGCGGTACGCGTGAGCTAGCCCGGCGGCTGTGCCGCCCGGTCGATGCGGCGGGGTTCACCTCGTGTCGAGCACCCGTCGCATCGTCTCCGCCGCCCTCACGGCCGCGTCGGCGCAGCAGTTGTTGAAGAGGACGTGCAGCTCGTCGACCTGTTCGGCGGCCTCCCGCAACCGTGGCGCCCACGCGGCGAGTTCGGGCTCCGAGTACGCGTACCGGAATCGGTCCTCCTTGCTGCCGGTGCCCCAGGCAGGGCTGCGGCCGTGGAACCGTACGACGGCGAGCTCCGGGGAGGTGACGGGGACGAGGGGCGGCAGGGAGGACTCCAGGCCCTGGGCCATGTCGACGCCCACGGCGACGAAGCCCAGCCGGGCCAGTAACGCCGCCGTACGGTCGGCCTGTTCGCCCCGCCACCACGCCGGGTGGCGGAACTCGACCGAGACGGGCCAGCCGGCCGTACGCTCCGCACACTCCTCCAGCATCCTCTCCGGCGTCCCCTTCGGCCCATGTCCGTCCGGCCTGCCCGCCCCGTCCGCCCCGTCGGGCCTGTCCGCCCTGTCCGCCGCCTCCGTCCGCTGTCCCGGCGCGAACCACGGGGGGAACTGGAACAGCACCGCGCCCAGCCGGCCCGCCGTCCGCAACGGCTCGATGGCGTGGGCGAATCGCTCCCAGACCCGGTCCAGCACGGCGGCGGGGGCCCCGCGGCGCAGGTCGGGCCGCAGGGAATCCCTCAGGTCCGGGGGGAGGGCCGCCGGGCGGGTCGGGTGGCCGGTGAGGAGGGAGAACGCCTTGACGTCGAAGCGGAACGCGGGCGGTGTCTGCTCGGCCCACAGAAGACTGTTGCGGCGACTGGGCAGGGCGTAGTAACCGGAATCCACCTCTACGACCGGGAACTGCTCGGCGTAGTAACGGAGTCGGGGCTCGGGGTCGCGATGACCGCGTGGGTACCACCCGCTGGCCAGCAGCGCGCGATCGGTCCAGGAGCAGGTTCCGACGAGTACATCACCCATGCGGTGCCGGTTACCCGAAGAGGCTCCTGACCACGCACCGGCCGACGCTCACTCGCTCCGGTCGTGCAGAGGCGCTCCGCAGAGGGACTCGGACGGGGTGCCGTCCACGCCGACCGGTGGATCCCCGGCCACCATGACCCGGTGCATGATGCGCGGGAAGTCCAGGTGGGCGGTGTCGTTGGGGGCGAGGTGGACGGTGGCGCGGTTGTCCCAGAGCGCCACCGACCCCGGTTCCCAGCGGAAGCGGACCGTGTACTCGGGGCGGGTGATCTGCTCGACGAACAGCTCCAGGAGGAGTCGGCTCTCGGCCCGGGTGACGTCGACGATGTTCTCGACGTAGTACGGGTTGACGTACAGGATCCGTTCGCCGGTCTCGGGGTGGACGCGGACGACCGGGTGGACGGAAGCGACCTGGTGGTCCTGGAGGTGGCGGAGGTAGGGGTCCGGGCCGGAACGGGCGAGGTAGCCGACACCGAGACGGTGCTCGGCGCGCAGCCCGTCGGCGAACCGGCGCACCGGCTCGGACAGGCCCGCGTAGGCCGTCGACAGGTTCGCCCAGGTGGTGTCGCCGCCGCACGGGGGCACGCGCTCGGCGCGGAGCAGGGTCAGGGCGGGCGGGTCGATGCGCGCGGTGTGGTCGGCGTGCCAGCCCCGGAGGGTCGAGTGGCGGCGGCGCTCCAGCCATTCGGCCTGGTCCATGCCGTGTTTGCGGCCCAGTTCCTGACGGTCGGCGGTCGTCTCGATCTCGGGGTGCTCGGCGGGGGAGACCGAGCCCCGCGACCGGAGCCGGATCGGCTCCCCGAAGCGGCGCGCGAACGCGATCTGCGCGGCATGGTCCAGCCGCTGCCCCCGGAAGAACACGACCTTCCAGCGGAGCAGCGCCGCGCGGATGCCGGCGACCGTCGCGTCGTCGAGCGGACCGGCGAGATCGACGCCGTGGATGTCGGCGCCGATGTACCCGGAGGCCGGACGTACGTCCAGACCGCCCGCGCGCCCGTTCGAGGACCTGTTCGTGTCGATGCTCACGTGGCCCGGTCTTCCCACGCCACCGCCCGCGCATGCGGTCCGGCCCGGACGTGGCCTGATCCCCCGTCGGAGTGCCGCCCTCGCCCGGGAACACCCCGGCCTGACGCCCGACCGTCACCAGGCCCGGCTCGGCGGTCTCGTCCCCGCGTTTCGTGAAGTGACTCCCCGTCCGGTGTCGTAGCGCGCTCGGCCCCACCCCGAGCTGCGAAGATGCCAACGCACTGCACGCGGCAGGAAGTTGACGTCATGGCTGACAAGCTCACCGTAAGTGTCCTGGGTACCGGCATCATGGGCGCCGCGATGGCCCGCAACCTGGTCCGCGCCGGCCACACCGTACGGGTGTGGAACCGCACCCGGCAGAAGGCCGAGCCGCTCGCCGCCGACGGCGCGCAGGTCGCCGGAACCCCGGCGGAGGCCGTGCGGGGCGCCGATGTGGTGCTCACGGTGCTCTACGACGGGGCCGCGGCCCGGGACGTGATGCGTGAGGCGGGGCCCGCGCTGAGCCCCGGCACGGTCTGGGTCCAGTCCACGACCGCAGGGGTGGAGGCCGTCGCCGAACTGGCCGCGCTGGCAGGCGACCACGGGCTGGTCTTCTACGACGCCCCGGTCCTCGGCACACGGCAGCCGGCGGAGGCGGGGCAGTTGACGGTGCTGGCGGCGGGGCCGGTCGCGGGACGGGAGACGGCGACCCCGGTGTTCGAGGCCGTCGGCGCACGTACGGTCTGGACCGGCGAGGACGGTGCGGCGGGCACCGCGACCCGGCTCAAACTGGTGGCCAACAGCTGGGTGCTGGCCGCCACCAACGCGGCCGGAGAGGTCCTGGCCCTGTCCAAGGCCCTCGACGTCGACCCGCGGTCCTTCTTCGAGATCATCGAGGGCGGCCCGCTCGACATGGGCTATCTGCGTGCCAAGTCCGCGCTCATCCTCGACGGCGGACTGTCCCCGGCCTCCTTCGCGGTTTCCACCGCCGCCAAGGACGCCCGCCTGATCGTCGAGGCCGGGCAGCGGTACGGGGTACGCCTCGACGTGGCCGCCGCCGGCGCCGACCGCCTGGCCCGCGCCGCCGCCCAGGGGCACGCGGACGAGGACATGGCCGCCGCGTACTTCGCCAGCTTCGAGGAGGGAACGGGCCAGGCCGATGGAGAGGGGACAAGCGCGGGTGGACGTGGGTGACGTGGCCGCCCCCGGCGGCGGGGATCCCGCGGGCCGCGGTGCCCTGCCCGCCGCCGTGCGCGACCGTCTGGCCGTGGAGCGGAACGTATGGCTCTGCACCGTACGGCCGGACGGGTCGCCGCATGTGACGCCGGTGTGGTTCGTGTTCCTGCGGGGCAGCTGGTGGATCGGCGCGGACAGGGGCTCGGTCAAGGTCCGGAACATCGAGAGGCGCGCACGGGTGTCCCTGGCCCTGGAGGACGGCCGCTGCCCCGTGGTGGCGGAGGGAACGGCCACGGTGCACCACGGTCCGTTCCCGCCGGACGAAGAGGACGACAGGGGTGACACGGACGAGACGGATGACAGGGGCGACACGGATGTCGCGGACATCGCGGGCGTCACGGAGGCCTTCGCCACGAAGTACGGCTGGGACGTCACCGCCCCACACCGGCAGGGCGACACCCGGGTCCTGCTGGAAGTACCCGTACGACGCTGGCTGCTGGCCGGCAGGGCTCAGTGAGCGCCCGGCCGGCCGCCCGTCCGTACGCCGCCCCTGACGCTGATGCCGTGACTTTGCTCCTGCCGACCCTGCCGCGCCCCCGCCGCCCTCTCAGGCCCGATCGGCCGCGCTCTGCTCGTCCAACGCCTCGTGTGCTCCCGCCGAAGGCGCCGGCGAGGGGCCTCCCCCTCCCGGGCCGGTCGGCGTCGGCCCGCGCAGTCGGCCGGTCACCCACATCGCCACCGGCTCCGTCCACCGGGCGGTCAGCGGGCCGACGATCACCAGGATGAGGACGTACGCCGTGGCCAGCGGGCCGAGGGACGGTTCGATGCCGGCGGTGACGGCGAGCCCGGCGATGACGATGGAGAACTCGCCGCGCGCGACGAGCGTGCCGCCCGCCCGCCAGCGCCCCTTGGCGGAGATACCGGCCCGACGCGCGGCCCAGTACCCGGTGGCGACCTTCGTCAGCGCGGTGACGACGGCGAGGGCGAGCGCGGGCACCAGCACCGGCGGAATGCTGGCGGGGTCGGTGTGCAGCCCGAAGAAGACGAAGAACACGGCGGCGAACAGGTCCCGGAGCGGCGCCAGCAGACTGTGCGCCCCCTCGGCCACCTCACCCGACAACGCGATGCCGACGAGGAACGCGCCCACCGCCGCCGACACCTGCAACTGCTGCGCGAGCCCGGCGACGAGGAGCGTCAGGCCGAGGACGACGAGCAGCAGCTTCTCCGGGTCGTCGCTGGAGACGAACCGGGAGATGTGCCGCCCGTAGCGCACGGCCACCAGCAGCACGACCCCGGCGGTACCGAGCGCGATGGCCAGCGTCGCGCTGCCCGCCGCGAGACCGGCCCCGGCCAGGAGCGCGGTGAGGATCGGCAGGTAGACGGCCATGGAGAGGTCTTCGAGGACCAGGATGCTGAGGATGACGGGGGTTTCGCGGTTGCCGAGCCGTCCGAGGTCGCCGAGGACCTTGGCGATGACGCCGGAGGAGGAGATCCAGGTGACGCCGGCGAGGACGACGGCGGCGACGGGCCCCCAGCCGAGGAGGAGTGCCATGGCGGCGCCGGGCAGGGCGTTGAGGGCGGCGTCGACGAGTCCGGCGGGGTACTGGGTCTTGAGGTTGGAGACGAGGTCGCTGGCGGTGTATTCCAGGCCGAGCATGAGCAGCAGCAGGATCACGCCGATCTCGGCGCCGATCGCCACGAACTCCTCGCTCGTCCCGAGCGGCAGCAACCCGCCCTCCCCGAAGGCGAGTCCGGCCAGCAGGTACAGCGGGATCGGCGAGAGCCGGAACCGCCCGGCGAACCGCCCCAGCAGCCCCAACCCGAGGATGATCGCACCGAACTCGACCAGGAAGACGGCGGAGGAGTGCGTCGCGGACGACTCGGCGAGGAACCGTCCGAAGGACTCTTCGACGGAGTGCTGGGCCGCAACTTGAGCGGAGACGTGCACGACCGCTCACTCCCGCCCGAGTATCGCGGCGGCGGTGTCCACACCCTCCCGGGTGCCGATCACGATGAGCGTGTCCCCGCCGGCCAGCCGGAAGTCCGGCGTGGGTGACGGAATCGCCTCGGCCCGCCGCAGGACGGCCACGATCGACGCGCCCGTCTCCGTCCGCATACGGGTGTCGCCCAGGACGCGCCCGTTCCAGTGCGACGTCGACGCCAGCTCGATCCGCTCCGCGACGAGCCCCAACTCCGTGGTGGACAACAGGTTCGCGCTGTGGTGGTCCGGCGCCAGCGCGTCGACGAGGGCGGTCGCCTCACCCGACGTGAGCCGTACCGACAGCGCGCACGCGTCCGGATCGTCCTGCCGGTACGCGCTCAACGTCCGCGCACCGTCCCGATGTGCGACCACCGAGATCCGCCGCTGCTCCCTGGTCGTGAGGTCGTAGCGGACCCCGATCCCGGGCAACGGCGTACTGCTGAGGCGCGGAGCACCCACGGCTGGCCTCCTGTCTGATTCGGATATGTCATCGGGCAACCGTCGGTGCCACCCTAACGAGACCCTGCAAACCGGCCTCCGACCGCCAGGTCGGCCCCCGATGGAACAATCCCCCTTCAACCCCGGGACCGGCCCACC
>NZ_JARGEE010000280.1:0-12179 GCF_033794485.1 Streptomyces sp. MB09-02B | reverse complement strand
CGCATCGGTCGGCGGAGATCGCGATGCAGGTGGAGAACGGGCCGCCCCCGGCTCCGGCGGCGGCCCGTTCTCCACCTGCATCGCGATCTCCGCCGACCGATGCGCGAGCCGCACCCGCGTCTTCGCCCCCGCCGCGTGCTTGTGGACGTTCGTCAACGCCTCCTGCACCACCCGGTACGCCGTCTGCTCCACCTCGGCCGCATACACCCGCACGTCCCCCTCCACCGACAGCTCGACCACCATCCCCGCGGCCGCCGACTGCCCCACCAGCACCTCCAGCTCGGCCAGACAGGGCCCCTCCGCCACCTCGCTCTCGGCCCGCGAAGCCGCCGCCGCGGCCGCGGCCCCCACCGCCGCCAGAGGCACCGGCACGGGCGCGGACACGGCCTCCGGCCGCGCCGACGCCATCGACGAGAACCCCTCCCCCGACCGCAGGACCCCGAGCATCTCCCGCAACTCCGTCAACGCCTGGCGCCCCATGTCCCCCACCAGCGCCGCGTTCCGCACGGCCTTCTCCGGATCCTTCCGGGCCACGGCCTGGAGCGCCGCCGCGTGCACGACCATCAACGACACCCGGTGCGCCACCACGTCATGCATCTCCCGCGCGATCCGGGTCCGCTCCTCCCCCCGCGCCCACTCGGCCCGCTCCTCCGCCCGCTCCGCGAGCAACTGCAACTCCCGCTCCAGCGAATCCGCCCGCTCCCGCAGACTCTCCATCAGCCGCCGCCGCGCCCCGACGTACAACCCCAGCAGCACCGGCGGCGCGGTCAGCCCGATCGCCATCGTCGACGCGAGGAACACGGCGAAGGCGTCCCCGCCGCCGACGGCCCCGTCCCCCTGCAGATTGCTGCGGGTCGCCTCCACGAACCACACGATGAACACACCGGCGAACGCCATCCCCGACAGCGCCCCGATGATCCGCCTCGGCGCCTCCGACGCCGCCAGCGTGTAGAGCCCGACGAGCCCCATCAGATACCCCATCTGGGCGGGCGCGACGGCGATGAAGACCAGCACGACGGCGACGGGCCACATCCGCCGCACCAGCAGCACGGAACCGGCGAGCGCACCGAAGGCGACCCCCACGGCCTCCGGCAGCGCGGCGTTCTGCGCGAACTCGACACCCTCGATCGAACACTCCACGGCCGACACCAGCGCCAGCCCGCCGTCGAGGACGGCACTCCGCCACCGCTCCCACCACCACGGTCCGGCCCTCTCCCCCGTTCCGGCCGCGGTGTGGTCTTCCCCCGTCGTGGTCATACACCCAAGCCTACGTTCGAGCGCCCCCGCTTTTCCGGCGAGTTTCCCGTAGTGGCCCACACCACGCCCCACCCTCGAACAGAAGCGAAACCACCCCCTTTCCCTCGAACTGCTGAATCGCCCACCGTTCGACCCCGGAACCCTGCATTCCGTCCGGACGGTATGCCCATGGCACATCCACCCAGCAAGTACGCCGACTTCGAGGCCCTGCGCGAGCGGGCGATCACCTTGCGCCGCGAGGGCCTCAGCCGCCGCCAGATCCGCGACCGCCTCCACGTCGACAACAACGACATCCTCAACCGCCTCCTGGAAGGCGAGCCCCCACCCGCCTGGACCAACCGCCCCAACGCCAAGGACGACCTCCGAGCGACGGCCCGCACCCTCCGCCTCCAGGGCTGGACGTACGACCAGATCCAGGTCGAACTGGGCTGCTCGAAGAGCTCGATCTCACTGTGGGTACGGGATCTGCCGAAGCCGGAGCGCAGGCGCTCCCCCGAGGAGGCCGCAACCATCGCCCGACGGGGCTGGGAAGCGAAGCTCCGCGTCCGCGATGAGGAACGGCAGCAGACCAAGGAGGCGGCCAAGCAAGCGATCGGCGACCTCTCACCGCGCGAACTGTTCCTGGTAGGCGTGGGCCTCTATTGGGCCGAGGGCAGCAAGGACAAACCGTACGACCGCCGAGAGAACGTGACCTTCGTCAACAGCGACCCCGGCATGATCCAGGTCTTCCTCGCCTGGCTCGACCTACTGGGGGTAGATCGCGAGCGCCTGCGATTCAACGTGATGATCCACGAGACCGCAGACGTGTCAGGCGCCGAGAAGTACTGGGCCGAACTCGTCGGCACCGGGACGTTCAACAAGACGACCCTCAAGAAGCACAACCCCAAGACCGTCCGCAAGAACGTCGGCGACTCCTACCGAGGCTGCCTCGTGATCAAAGTCCTGAAGGGGGCCGACTTGTACCGTCGCATCGAAGGCTCTTGGTACGGCATAGTATTGGGAGCCACCCGACAGCCTGACCGGATGTCCGGCTAGTCGGGTTTAGTCCCCCGTGGTGTAATCGGCAACACACATTACTTTGGATAATGTATTTCAGGTTCGAGTCCTGGCGGGGGAGCTCTACGCAGCTAGGGTCCTGACCAAGTGAACGGTCAGGACCCGCTCACATTTCCCCCTCGCAACGCCCCGGTATCCTGCGGATGTCCACACCCCACACATCCACAGCCGAAGGGCATCCCCGTGAGCGCAACCCGCCCGGCAGCCGTCGTCGTACTCGCAGCGGGTGAGGGCACCCGTATGAAGTCGGCCACACCCAAGGTTCTGCACAACATCTGTGGCCGCTCCCTGGTCGGCCACGTGCTCGCCGCCGCGCGCGAGTTGGAGCCCGAGAACCTGGTCGTCGTCGTGGGACACGCCCGCGAGAAGGTCACCGCGCACCTCGCCGAGGTCGACCCCGGCGTACGTACGGCCGTCCAGGCGGAGCAGAACGGCACGGGGCACGCCGTACGGATGGGCCTGGAGGAGCTGGGCGGCGTCGTCGACGGCACCGTGGTCGTCGTCTGCGGCGACACCCCGCTGCTCACCGGCGCCACCCTCCGGGCCCTCGCCGCCACCCACTCCGCCGACGGCAACGCCGTGACCGTGCTGACCGCCGAGGTCCCGGACGCCACCGGCTACGGCCGCATCGTGCGGGACGGCGCCTCCGGTGCCGTGACGGCCATCGTGGAGCACAAGGACGCCACCGAGTCGCAGCGCGCGATCCGTGAGATCAACTCGGGGGTCTTCGCGTTCGACGGCCAGCTGCTCGCGGACGCGCTCGGGAAGGTCAGGACCGACAACAGCCAGGGCGAGGAGTACCTGACGGATGTGCTCGGGATCCTGCGGGAGGCGGGCCACCGGGTGGGCGCCTCCGTCGCCGGTGACCACCGGGAGATCGCCGGGATCAACAATCGCGTGCAGCTCTCCGAGGCGCGCCGCATCCTGAACGACCGACTGCTCACCGAGGCCATGCTCGCCGGGGTGAGCGTGATCGACCCCGCCACCACGTGGGTCGACGTCACCGTGACGTTCGAGCAGGACGCCGTCGTCCACCCGGGCACCCAGCTCCTGGGCACCACGCACCTCGCCGAGGGCGCGGAGGTCGGCCCGAACAGCCGGCTGAAGGACACCACGGTCGGGGCCGGCGCGCGCCTCGACAACACCGTGGCGGACGGCGCCGAGGTGGGGCCGCAGGCGACCGTGGGGCCGTACGCGTACCTGCGTCCGGGCACCCGGCTCGGGCTGAAGTCGAAGATCGGCACGTACGTCGAGACCAAGAACGCCACCATCGGGGAGGGGACGAAGGTCCCGCATCTCTCCTATGTCGGTGACGCGACGATCGGCGAGTACTCGAACATCGGTGCGGCGAGCGTGTTCGTGAACTACGACGGTGAGAACAAGCACCACACGACTGTCGGCTCGCACTGCAAGACGGGCTCGGACAACATGTTTGTGGCGCCTGTCACGGTCGGGGACGGTGCGTACACCGCCGCCGGGTCCGTGATCACGAAGGATGTGCCGCCCGGTTCGCTGGCCGTGGCCCGTGGCCAGCAGCGGAATATCGAGGGTTGGGTGGCGCGCAAGCGTCCGGGGAGCGCGTCGGCGAAGGCTGCCGAGGCGGCTTCCCGGGAGGGCGAGAGCGAAAGCTGACTGGAAACAGGTGCGCCAAGGACGTCGTACCGTGATAAGTGCACACCCGCACCCCAGCTGAGCCAGCGATTTCCGCGTGCCCGGCTGAGAACCTCTGAGGAGACAGTGCTGTGACCGGGATCAAGACGACCGGCGAGAAGAAGATGATGTTCTTCTCCGGCCGCGCCCACCCCGAGCTTGCCGAGGAGATCGCCCAGCAGCTGGGTGTCGGGGTCGTCCCGACGAAGGCCTTCGACTTCGCGAACGGCGAGATCTATGTCCGCTACCAGGAGTCGGCGCGAGGTGCGGACTGCTTCCTGATCCAGAGCCACACGGCTCCGATCAACAAGTGGGTCATGGAGCAGTTGATCATGATCGACGCGCTGAAGCGTGCGTCGGCCCGCTCGATCACCGTCATCGTGCCGTTCTACGGTTACGCGCGGCAGGACAAGAAGCACCGTGGTCGTGAACCGATCTCGGCGCGTCTGATCGCGGATCTGATGAAGACGGCGGGTGCGGACCGGATCCTGGCCGTGGATCTGCACACGGACCAGATCCAGGGCTTCTTCGACGGGCCCGTCGACCACCTGTTCGCGCTGCCGCTGCTCGCGGACTACGTGGGCGCGAAGGTGGACCGGGACAAGCTCACGGTGGTCTCGCCGGACGCGGGTCGCGTGCGGGTGGCGGACCGTTGGTGCGACCGTCTCGGTGCGCCGCTGGCCATCGTGCACAAGCGGCGTGACAAGGACGTGGCCAACCAGGTGACCGTCCACGAGGTCGTGGGTGAGGTCAAGGGCCGGGTGTGTGTCCTGGTGGACGACATGATCGACACCGGTGGCACCATCTGCGCGGCGGCGGACGCGCTGTTCGCGCACGGCGCGGAGGACGTCATCGTGACGGCGACGCACGGTGTGCTGTCGGGTCCGGCCGCCGATCGGTTGAAGAACTCGAAGGTGAGCGAGTTCGTGTTCACCAACTCGCTGCCGACGCCGAGCGAGCTGGAGCTGGACAAGATCACGGTGCTGTCGATCGCGCCGACGATCGCGAGCGCGGTGCGTGAGGTGTTCGAGGACGGTTCGGTGACGAGCTTGTTCGACGAGCAGTAGAGACGTTGTAGATCGTCGTAGGTCCTTGTAGATCGTTTTGGGTACGGCCTTCCTCTCCGAGTAGACTGCCGAAGTTGCTCGGCGAGGGAGGCCGTACGCGTTTCCGTTTCAGGACGGTGGTGCGGCTGTCCGTTATCGACGCGCTCTTCGTAGCAGGCCGTTCGTGGCCGGGTGACCACGTCCGCATCTAGTTCTACGAGGAGTGATCATGTCCGAGGTGAAGCTCGCCGCGTCGACGCGTACCGAGTTCGGCAAGGGTGCCGCCCGCCGTATCCGCCGTGACGCCAAGGTTCCCGGTGTTCTGTACGGTCACGGTTCCGACCCGATCCACCTGACGCTTCCGGGCCACGAGCTGCTGCTCGCGCTGCGTACGCCGAACGTCCTGATCTCCCTGGACATCGACGGCAAGACCAGCGAGCTGGCGATCCCGAAGTCGGTGCAGCGTGACCCGATCAAGGGCTTCCTGGAGCACGTCGACCTGCAGCTGGTCACGCGGGGCGAGAAGGTCAACGTCGAGATCTTCGTCCACACCGAGGGTGAGCTGGCCCCCGGCGGCAACCTGCTGGAGCACGTGCTGAACGCGCTTCCGGTCGAGGCCGAGGCCACGCACATCCCCGAGTCCGTCACGGTGTCCGTCGAGGGCCTGACGGCCGGTGACTCCGTCCTCGCCAAGGACATCCCCCTGCCGTCGGGCACCAAGCTGGCCGTCGAGGGCGACACCGTCGTCCTCCAGGTCCTGGCCGCCCAGGCGGAGGAGCCGTCGGAGGAGTCCGCGGAGGGTGACGCGGCCGCGGAGGCCTGAGCCCCCGCTCTGTCAGGGGTTCGTCAGCCGCTGCTTCCCTCCGGGGGGCGGCGGCTGGCGCGTATCCGCTCGCGTATCCGCGCTTCCGCCCGCGTATCAAGGAGACATGCACGTGACGACCGATCCGAGCGCCCCCTGGCTGATCGCCGGCCTCGGGAATCCCGGGCCCGAGTACGCGGCGAACCGGCACAACGTGGGGTTCATAGTGGCCGATCTGCTGGCCGAGCGGGTCGGGGGGAGGTTCAAGCGGGCCGGGAAGGCGCAGGCGCAGGTCGTCGAGGGGCGGATCGGGCCGCCGGGGCCGGGGAACCGTCGGGTGATCCTGGCCAAGCCGATGTCGTACATGAACCTGTCGGGCGGGCCGGTGACCGCGCTGCGGGACTTCTACAAGGTGCCGGTGGCGAACATCGTCGCGATTCATGACGAGTTGGACATCGACTACGGCACGCTGCGGCTGAAGCTCGGCGGTGGTGACAACGGTCACAACGGGCTGAAGTCGATGACGAAGGCGATGGGGTCGGACTACCACCGGGTGCGGTTCGGGATCGGTCGTCCGCCGGGTCGGATGCAGGTCGCGGACTTCGTACTGAAGGACTTCTCCGCCACGGAGCGCAAGGAGTTGGACTACTTCGTGGACCGGGCGGCGGACGCGGTGGAGTGTCTGGTGATCGAGGGGTTGGAGCGGGCGCAGGGGACGTACAACTCCTGACCTGTTCCGCACATATCCCGTTTCGTCCGTCGTCGCGCGCTGGCCTGCGGGAGTTGACCGACCGCAGTTCCATGGCCAATGATCCCCGCCATGCCCGACAGCAAAGCCCCCTCACACCGTTCGCGGCGCCGTGCGCGCCCGGGCGGCGGTGGTGCGTCGGCCGCGCTGCGGTACGGGCGGCTGGCGGCCATGGGTGCGATCGCGGCGGTGATCCTGATCGCCGGGGTGTGGGGGTCCTGGGGCTGCGCCCAGCACGTGATGCTGAGCAAGGGGCGCGAGCAGGGCACGTTGACCGTGTCCGAGTGCCGGGGCGAGACCTGTTGGGGGCCGTACGAGCCGGTCTCGACGGGTTCGCGGTCCAGGGAGCGGGTCGACATCGAGCGGTCCGTGGCGGTGGAGACGGGCCGGACGTACACCGTGGTCGTGAAGCCGGGCAGCAGTGATGTCGTACGGACGGGCCCGGCGGGTCTGCTGCACGCGTGGGTGCCGTTGGGCGGCGCGCTGTTGCTCGCCGCGGTGGTCGTGGCCGGGGGGTTGCGGATGGTGCGGTCGGCGTGGGTGCTGGGCGGGTTGGGCGTGACGCTGATCACGGCGGCGTGGGTCGCGCTGTGACGTTGCGGCGAGTGTTCGGCTGACGGCCCGGTGGGGCTTCTCACGCAGTTCCCCGCGCCCCTGAAGGCCCAGGCCCTGCGGGCCTGAAAAGCACGGGGCGCAGCCCCTGCTTTTCAGGGGCGCGGGGAACTGCGCGACCAGCCCCCACCGAACCGTCAGCCGCGAACGAACTCCACGAATCAGCCCGTGTTGCGCAGTCCCGCCGCCACCCCGTTCACCGTGAGCAGCAACGCCCGCGCCAGCAGCGGATCAGCCGCCTCCCCCGCAGCCGCCGCGTCCCGCTGGCGCTTCAGGAGGGCGACCTGGAGGTACGAGATCGGGTCGAGGTAGGCGTCGCGGATGGAGAAGGTCTGCTGCAGGACGGGGTTGGCGTCCAGCAGCTTGTCCTCGCCGGTGACGCGCAGCACCTCGCGGACGGTCAGCTCGTGCTCCGCCCGGATCATGTCGAAGACGTGCTTGAGCTCGTCGGGGACGAGCGTGTCGACGTAGTGCTGGGCGATCCGCAGGTCCGTCTTGGCCAGCGTCATCTCGACGTTGGAGAGGAAGTTGCGGAAGAAGTGCCACTGCTCGTGCATCTCGTCGAGCACGGTGTCCAGGCCCGCTTCGCGCAGCGCCTTCAGGCCGGAGCCGACGCCGAACCAGCCGGGCACGATCTGCCGTGACTGGGTCCACCCGAAGACCCAGGGGATGGCGCGCAGGCCGTCGAGCGAGACGCCCGAGCCGGGACGGCGGGAGGGCCGCGAGCCCAGGTGCAGGTCGGCGAGCTGGTCGACCGGCGTGGAGGCGAGGAAGTACGTCGGCAGGTCGGGGTCTTCGACGAGCTTGCGGTAGGCGGCGTGGGCGGCGTCGCTGACCAGGTCCATGGCCGCGTCCCAGCGGGCGAGGGCGTCCTCGGACTGGCGGGGCGCGGTGTGCAGAGCGGACGCCTGGAGGGTCGCGGCGACCGTCAGCTCCAGGTTCTCCCTGGCCAGGGAGGGGACGAGGTACTTGTCGGAGATGACCTCGCCCTGCTCGGTCACCTTGATCTCGCCCTCCAGCGTGCCCCAGGGCTGCGCGAGGATCGCGTCGTGGGACGGGCCGCCGCCACGGCCGACGGTGCCTCCCCGGCCGTGGAACAGCCTCAACCGCACTCCGTACCGGTGGGCAACGTCACGCAGTCGGCGCTGCGCCCGGTGGATCTCCCACTGCGAGGTCGTGATGCCGCCGAACTTCGACGAGTCCGAGTAGCCGAGCATGACCTCCTGCACGTCTCCGCGCAGGGCGACGAGCCGCCGGTAGGAGGGATCGGCGAGCATCTCCTCCAGGATCGTGTCGGCGGCCTTGAGCTCGTCGGTCGTCTCCAGCAGCGGGACGATGCCGATCTTGGCCCAGCCGGCGTGGAGGTCGATGAGCCCGGCCTCGCGGGCGAGGACGGTGGCGGCGAAGACGTCGTCGGCGCCCTGGCACATCGAGATGATGTACGACTCGATGACCTCCGGGCCGAAGACGGCGAGCGCCTTCTTGACGGTCTCGAACACGCCGAGGGTCTTGGCGCCGGCGGCGTCGAGGGGCGCGGGCGTGGGAGCCAGGGGCCTCCTCGACCGGAGTTCACGGGCGAGGAGCTTGTGGCGGTACTCGCGGGGCATGTCCTCGTAGCGCCAGGACTCCTCGCCGAGGCGGTCGAAGAGCTGGCCGAGGGCGTGGTGGTGGGCGTCGGCGTGTTCGCGGACGTCCATGGTGGCGAGCTGCAGGCCGAAGGCGGAGAGGGTGCGGATGGTGCGGTTCATCCGGCCGTCGGCGAAGAGGCCGCCGCGGTGCTCGCGCAGGGAGGTCTGGATGAGGGTGAGGTCGCGCAGCAGTTCGGCGGTGCCGAGGTAGTCGCGGCCGTCCTCGTGCGGGATGCCCTTGGCGAGGCGCTGCTTGGTGTTCTCCAGCTTCTGCCGGATGCAGGTGGCCTTGAGCCGGTAGGGCTCCTCGGCGTTGAGGCGCTTGTAGCGGGGGCTGATCTCGGGCAGCGCCTCCAGGTCGGCCTGGAGCGAGGTGAGCAGTTCCTCGGTGGCGCCCGTGTAGCGGATGGAGTTGGAGAGGAAGCCGCGCAGTTCGTCGATGAGGTCGAGGGCGTCGTTGATGCCGTGTTCGTGCTGGAGGATGAGGACGTCCCAGGTCACCTGGGGGGTGACGTTGGGGTTGCCGTCGCGGTCGCCGCCGATCCAGGTGCCGAAGGTGAGGGGGCGGGTGGCGTCGGGGATGGTTACGCCGACGCGCTCCAGCTCGGCGGTGAGGTCCTCCAGGACGTCGCCGACGGCGCCCGCGTGCAGTTCGTCGAGGTAGTAGATGGCGTTGCGGGCCTCGTCGGCGGGCTCGGGGCGGACGACGCGGAGTTCGTCCGTCTGCCACACCAGGTCGATGTTCTCGGCCAGCCGGATGTCGTAGCGGCGGCGGTCGGACTCGATGACGGGGGTCTCCAGCAGCGCGGCGATGCGGCGGAGCTTGTTGAGGACGGACCGGCGCGCGGCCTCGGTGGGGTGGGCGGTGAAGACGGGGCGGACGTTGAGGTTGGCGACCGTCTCGCGCAGGTGCTCGGGGTCGGCGTCCTTCAGTCGATCGGCGGTACGGGCGAGGAGACCGCCCTCGGCGGCACGGCGTGCCCTCAGCTCTCGGCCCCGGTGCACCTGTTCGGTGACGTTGGCCAGGTGGAAGTAGGTGGAGAAGGCGCGGACCAGCTTGGCCGCGGTCTCCAGTTCGGTGCCGCGCAGCAGGTCGGCGGCGGCTTCACCGTCCTCGCGGGTCAGGCGGCGGACGCGCTCGACCAGATCCAGGAGTTCGGGGCCCTCCTGTCGTACGAGGGTCTCGCCCAGTAGGTCACCCAGGCGCCGGATGTCGGCGCGCAGCTCGGCGCCAACCGTCGTGACGGTGTGGCCATGGTCGTCGGCACTGCTCACAGGTGCGGCTCCTTGCAGTGTTGATGCTCGGCTGAGGGGAACCCGGGTGGGGGCCCGGCGGTCTGGGCCGCGGTGTGGCGCGGCGGCCGGGCAGGATTCAGAGCGGACCGCGCTGTCCGAACGAGTCCAGGATAGGCGTCCACCAGGGCGCCTCCGGCGACGGGTGCCACTTTTGCGGCACTGAGTGCCACCTGTCCACCGTGCCCGCCCGTTACACCTGGACGCGCAGACAGGTGGCTCTTGCCGCCCGGCACCGCGCTGCCATACTTACGATGCCGTAGGTTACGGAACCGTAGGGAAAGCCGACAGGTACCCCCCGCACGCTGTGCCGCAGGCACCCTCCCCCCTCTCTCTCCACCCTCGACCCCCCAGGGGACGCCCCATGAGCTCAAGGTCCGATGTGATCGAAGACGCACCGAATGCGACAGGTTCTCCAGGCTCCGCCACGACCGGCTCCCCGGCGCCGTCGGCCACGCTGGGCGGCGAGCAGAAGCGTTCGATCGAGCAGATCACCCTGCTCCTCTTCATCACCGTCCCGTTCCTCGCGCTCCTCGCGGCGGTGCCGCTGGCCTGGGGCTGGGGCGTCAGCTGGCTGGATCTCGGCCTGCTGGTGTTCTTCTACTACCTGGGCTGCCACGGCATCACGATCGGCTTCCACCGACACTTCACGCACGGTTCGTTCAAGGCCAAGCGGCCGCTGAAGATCGCGCTGGCCATCGCCGGTTCGATGGCCGTCGAGGGCCCACTGGTGCGCTGGGTGGCCGACCACCGCAAGCACCACAAGTTCTCCGACGCCGAGGGCGACCCGCACTCGCCTTGGCGGTTCGGCGAGACGCTCCCCGCGCTGATGAAGGGCCTGTGGTGGGCGCACATCGGCTGGATGTTCGACGAGGAGCAGACCTCGCAGGAGAAGTACGCCCCGGACCTGATCAAGGACCCCGCGCTGCGGGCGATCTCCCGCCAGTTCATCTACTGGACGATGCTCTCCCTCGCCCTCCCGCCCCTGATCGGGGGTCTGGTGACGATGTCCTGGTGGGGCGCGTTCACCGCGTTCTTCTGGGGCTCCCTCGTGCGGGTGGCCCTGCTGCACCACGTGACCTGGTCGATCAACTCGATCTGCCACGCGGTCGGCAAGCGTCCCTTCAAGTCCCGCGACCGCTCCGGCAACGTGTGGTGGCTGGCTGTCCTCTCCTGTGGCGAGTCGTGGCACAACCTCCACCACGCCGACCCGACCTCCGCCCGGCATGGTGTGGAGCGCGGCCAGTTGGACTCCTCCGCTCGGCTGATCCGGTGGTTCGAGGTGTTCGGCTGGGCGTACGACGTCCGCTGGCCGTCACGCTCGCGTATCGATTCCAGGCGTAACACGGGTGAGGACACCTCCGAGCACGGGAAGGCGCCCGCCGAGACGGCATGATTGACGCCGTGGCGACCGACTCCAGCAGCACCCCGAGCAATGACAAGCCGCGGCGTGTTCGCCGCACCCGGATGACGGGCGCCGAGCGCCGTGCGCAGCTGCTGGAGGTCGGGCGCGCGCTGTTCGCCGCCAAGGGCTTCGAGGCCACGTCGGTGGAGGAGATCGCGGCGAAGGCCGGGGTGTCGAAGCCGGTGGTGTACGAGCACTTCGGCGGCAAGGAGGGGCTGTACGCGGTGGTGGTGGACCGTGAGATGAGCCGGCTGCTGGACATGGTGACCAGCTCGCTGACGGCCGGGCACCCGCGTGAACTCCTCGAACAGGCCGCGTTCGCGCTGCTGGACTTCATCGAGGACCACACGGACGGTTTCCGCATCCTGGTCCGTGACTCCCCGATCCCGCAGTCCACGGGTTCCTTCGCGTCCCTCATCTCCGACATCGCCACGCAGGTGGAGGACATTCTCGGCCGCGAGTTCAAGAGCCGCGGTTTCGACCCGAAGCTCGCGCCGCTGTACGCGCAGGCGCTGGTCGGCATGGTCGCCCTGACCGGCCAGTGGTGGCTGGATGTCCGCCGGCCGAAGAAGGCGGAGGTGGCGGCGCATCTGGTGAACCTGGCGTGGCACGGCTTGGACGGGCTCAACCAGAAGCCGCGGCTGATCGGTCACCGGAAGTTTTGAGCCGGGGGGTGCGGGGG
>NZ_JARGEE010000027.1:0-40244 GCF_033794485.1 Streptomyces sp. MB09-02B | reverse complement strand
CACCCACTCCCCCGCCCCGCCTACTCCCCTACTTCAGGAGGCACCCCCTGAACACCACTCATTCCGGACCGGTCAGCCCCTCCGTGCGCGCCGTCTCCTCCTTGCGTCCCGCCTCCGTGGCCCGTATCGAGGGCGGCTTCTGGGCCGAGCGCCGCCGGGTCAACGCCCACATCTCCCTCGCCGAAGGGCCCGCGCGGCTGGAGCAGGCCGGCAACCTCGCCAACTTCCGCGCCGCCGCGGCCCCGCGCGCCGACGGCGCGGACGCCCCGTCGGGCACGGGCTTCTCCGGCGACTTCCAGTTCCAGGACTCCGACGTCTACAAGTGGCTGGAGGCCGCGTGCTGGCAGCTCGCGGACACCCCTGAGGAGAGCCTCACGGCCGAGGTCGAAGCCCTCGTCGAGCTGATCGCCGCCGCCCAGCGCGAGGACGGCTACCTCCAGACGTACTACCAGCTCGGCGGCGGCGTCCCATGGACCGAGCTGGGCTGGGGACACGAGCTGTACTGTGCGGGGCATCTGATCCAGGCCGCCGTGGCGCACCACCGGGCCACCGGTTCCGACCGGCTGCTCGACGTGGCCCGTCGGCTCGCCGACCACATCGACTCGGTCTTCGGCCTCGGCAAGCAGGTGGACACCGTCTGCGGCCATCCCGAGGTGGAAACCGCTCTCGTCGAACTCCACCGGACGACCGACGAGAAGCGGTACCTGGACCTCGCCCGCTACTTCCTGGAACGTCGCGGCCACGGCACCCTCTCCTCCGGCGGCGACCGGGGCCACGACCGTGACCCCGGGCCCGAGTACTGGCAGGACCACACGCCGATCCGTACGGCCGACGAGGTCACCGGCCACGCCGTACGCCAGCTCTACCTCCTCGCCGGTGCCGCCGACGTCGCGGCCGAGACCGGCGACACGGAACTCCGTACGGCCCTGGAGCGGCTGTGGCGGGACATGGTCACGACCAAGACCTACCTCACCGGCGCCGTCGGCTCCCGGCACGACTGGGAGGCCTTCGGCGACGCCCACGAACTGCCCGCCGACCGCGCCTACGCCGAGACCTGCGCCGCCATCGCCTCCGTCCACTTCTCCTGGCGCATGGCCCTGCTCACCGGTGAGGCCCGCTACTCCGACCTGATCGAGCGCACCCTGTTCAACGGCTTCCTCGCCGGCGCCGGCCTCGACGGCCGCACCTGGCTGTACGTCAACCCGCTCCACCGGCGAGCCCACCCACACGAACGCCCCGGCGACCAGACCGCCCACCGCACCCCCTGGTTCCGCTGCGCGTGCTGCCCGCCCAACGTGATGCGCCTGCTCGCCGCCCTCCCCCACTACATGGCCACGACCGACGGCGGCGGACTGCGGCTGCACCAGTACGCCACCGGCGTCTACGGCGGTGACGGCCTCGCCGTGCGGGTGGCGACCCAGTACCCCTGGGACGGCACGGTGACGGTCACCGTCGACGACGCACCCACCGCTCGGACGCGCACGCTCTCCCTGCGCCTGCCGGCGTGGTGCGCGGACCACACCCTGACAGTGAACGGCACCACCGTCGAAAACGGGGCGGAAGCCGGCTGGCTGCGGGTCACCCGCGCGTTCGCCCCCGGCGACACCGTCCGGCTCGACCTCGCGATGCCGCCCCGGCTGACCGTCCCGCCCCCGCGCGTCGACGCCGTCCGGGGCTGCGCCGCAATCGAACGCGGTCCGCTGGTCTACTGCCTGGAACAGACCGACCAGGCGGGCCGTCTGGACCCGGATGAAGTAGTCCTGGCGCCGGACACACCGCTGACCGTCCACAGCCGCCCCGGACTGCTCGGCGGGGTCAGCACAGTGAGCGCCGTGGGACGCCGGCTCCCCGCCGACGGTCCGACCGTCGACTGGCCCTACCCGCCGTACGCATCGGCGGCTTGCGGCGAAGCCCGGGAAAGTGTCGAACTGACAGCGGTGCCGTACTACGCCTGGGCCAACCGAGAGGCGGGCGCCATGCGGGTCTGGCTACCGCTGGCCAACCACGGATAGCAGCCAGGTGGCCACACCGTGAACCGCAGGGTGTGACCCGCAGGCCTGCGGCTTAGTAAACCTTTACTGTTAGTGATGGTCAGTCATCCCCGAGGGTCTTCCAGGACAAGGGATGCAATACATCAGGGTGTGACGGCGAATGGACAACGGCTCTACCTCTACTCCCGGCCCCACCGCTGTCAGTCGTCGGCGCAGAAGCCAGTCAGATGCGGAGCGCCCCAGCACGATTCGCGATGTAGCCGAACGGGCGGGAGTGTCGGTAGCAACTGTTTCCAGGACACTGGCTGGCAATTATCCGGTGTCAGCGGCCACCCGGGAGCGCGTCATGGAGGCCGTGGAGTCGCTGCACTACGTGGTGAATATCCACGCCAAAGCTCTCTCCGGGCGCGTCGCCGGTCCCATCGCCCTGGTTCTCCGCGACATCACCGGGCCGTCACTGGCCCATGTCGCCGCTGGCATCGAGCAGGAGGCGGCTCTCCAGGGCAGACTGAGCCTGGTCTGCGCCACGCATGGCGACGCCGGTCGTGAGAACGATTTGGTGCAGCTGATGCGTGAGCAGCACGCGGCCGCGGTGGTCCTCGTCGGCGGAGCGGTGCAGGACGAGGCCTACTTCCAACGCATGACCGAGTACGCGCGCACTCTGCATGCCACCGGGTCCCGTCTGGTGCTGGTGGGCCGCCCGCCCCTGCCCGGCGATCTCCCAGTGACCGTGGTGGACTACGACAACCGCGGAGGTGCTTTCCAGGCCGCCGACCATCTCCTCGCCCAGGGCCACCGGCGCGTTCTCTACCTGGGCGGCGACCCCCGGCTCAGCACCGGGGAGCAACGACGGCAGGGCTATCTCCACGCCCTGCGCGCACACGGTGTGAAGGAGACGCGGGAGCTGAACGTCCCCGGCCTGTACACGCGCGTTTCCGGCTACCAGCGCACAAGAGACGCCTTGAAGGCCGGGGTCGACTTCACGGGCATCATCGCGGGGACGGACATGGTGGCACTCGGGGCACTGGCCGCGCTCCGCGAGGCCGGTCTGAGCATCCCCCAGGACATCTCACTGGTGGGCTTCGACGACGTCCTCTTCGCCGCGGACCTCAGCCCGTCTCTCACGTCGGTCCGGGTTCCGTACGAGGATCTCGGCCGGACTGCGGTCCGGCTCGCGCTGGACCGCACCGAGCGCATCAGCGGCGGCGACCACGTTGTCCTGAGCACGCAACTGGTGATCCGTCAGTCCGTGAGCCGCCCGCGCCCGTAGGCTCTGACCCGTCCCACCGGCTGAGGGCTGCATCTGCGACAGCAGCGGGGCTCCCCTGGCAGACGGCATCTACGAGGTGTTTGCCGGGGCGTTGCGCTCGGTCTGTCCGTGTATCGCAACTGGCGGGCGAGGAGTGCCGTTTGGCCGTAGTAGGTGGAGGGCGCGATGCTCCCTCTTTGGTGGGGGCTGCCCCAGCTCCTCCCCACGCCGAATGCAAGGGCCGGCGGGGAGCGGTGTCAGGGCCGCTCCCCGCCGGCTGCTGTTGGCCGACTATGCGGCGGTACTTCGGGCAATGACCCTATGTGTCACGTCCCGGTCATGCGGCGCGAAGTCGTGGTGGATGGGGTCAGGTAGACCCTGCGCTCGGTGACGTCGGCGGTGTCACCGACGATGTCCAAGCGGCTCCGCAAGGGGAGGTCACTCGACGATGAGCCGACAGCGATCCACATAGGGCCCGGGTCCACGACCCATCTGCCATCCAGGGACATGTAGGCCATAAGAGGAAGCTCAAGTGCGAACGTCACCGTTGCCTGCTCGCCTGGCTGCAGTTCGAGCGGATGGAACCCTGCAAGTTGGAGTGCCGGTCGCGCGATGCCGGGCGCGTCGTCCTCGACGTAGAGCTGGACGACCTCCACGCCCGGGCGGTCCCCGCTGTTCTCGATGGTGACGGTGACGTCTACGGAACCGTCGGGCGCGGCCGCTGTGCTGCTGAGCTTGAGGTCGGAGTAGGCGAAGCGTGTGTATGTGAGGCCGTGGCCGAACGGGTAGAGCGGTGCCGCCGTCTCGTCCACGTATCCGCCGTGCGGGTCGCCTTCCCGTCGGCGGTATCCGCTGCCGAACCGCTGGCCCGCATGGATGGGCACCTGTCCGCTGGAGCGGGGGATCGTGTAGGGCAGGCGTCCTTGCGGCTCGGCTACGCCGGTCAGGATGTCCGCGAGGGCACGTGTGCCGTACTGCGAGCCGTAGTATCCGAGCAGGATCGCGTCGAGTTGGGACTCGACGTCACCGAGGGCGACGGGGCGTCCGGAGAAGATCACGCCGACGGTCGCCCGGCCGAGCGCGGCAATCTCGTGTACGAGCCGGCGCTGCACGTCCGGCAGCCCCACATCGGCGGTGTCCGCGCCTTCGCCCTCCGTCCGTTCGCTGAAGAACCACCGGGCCAGGCCGCCGAGCGCCAGGACCACGACGTCGGCGTCACGCGCGGCCTCGACGGCTGCCTCGATCTCCTCGGCGCCATCGGTGATTCCGCATCCTGCGGCAACGACGATGTCCGCGTCGGGGAGCGCGGCGCGCAGCGCATCTGCGAGGGAGACCGCTCCGTATTGCGTCTGGGCGAACTCGTCCTCGTCCATTGCGAGAAGGTCGCCGATCTCCTGGTGCACGTAGGCGTCGTGGGGGCCGAAGGAGTCGATGTCGTCGACGCCGACCATGGAGCTCGTCGCTCCCTTCAGCATTGCGCGGGTGAGTGCGATGAAGGAGGGGAAGGTGTACGGCGCGAAGGCTGCGCCGGTCCGGTCGGCGTGCGGCCCGATGAGGGCGATACGGGGAGCGCCGCTCAGCGGGAGCACTCCGCCGGCGTTCTTGAGCAGGGTGACCGCCTCGCGCGCGAGGCGCAGGGAGAGGTCACGCCCTTCCTGCGCCACGGACATGATCTCGACCGGGTCGGTCTCCACGTACGGGTTGTCGAACAGACCGAGCTGGAACTTGTGCGTCAGCACGCGCACCACCGACTCGTCGACGGTCGTTTCGGGGATCTCGCCAGCGCGGACGGCCTCGATGAGGCTGTCGCCGTAGCCGAACGGCTCGGGCAGTTCCACGTCGATGCCGGCTCGGAGACCCAGTACGCCCGCTTCGCGTGCGTCGCGCGCGGCGCGGTGATGTGTCACGAGGTTTTCGATCGAGGACCAGTCCGACACGACGGTGCCGTCGAAGCCGAGCTCATCGCGCAGCATCTCGCGAAAGACGCGAGGGTCGGCGGCCGCAGGGACTCCGTCCCAGTCGGCGAGTGAGTTCATGATCGATCCGAGACCGGCGAGCTGGATCGCGGCGGCGAAGGGCCGCGCGTGCACCTCCCGGAGTTCGCGCGCTCCCATAGGTACGGTCGCCATGTTGAGACCGGCCTCGCTCATGGCGTACCCGAGGAAGTGCTTGCCGGTGGCGATGACGCCGTCCTGGAACGATTCGCCCTGCAGACGGCGTACGAAGGACACACCGAGCGCACTGACCAGGTACGGATCCTCGCCGTAGGTCTCGTGTACGCGGCCCCATCGCGCGTCGCGGGCGACGTCGAGCAGCGGGGACAGGGCGTGGTGCAGGCCCACCGATCGCATCTGCCGGCGGGTCAGGTCGGCCATGTCGCCGACCCTGGCTGTGTCCCAGGTGGCGGCGAGAGCGATAGCGGTGGGAAACGAGGTGAAGGTGGGCGCGTTCACGCCGTTGAGCGCCTCGATATGCATGATCGCCGGAATGCCCAGACGGGTTTTCTGTACGAGGTGGCGCTGCACCGCGTTGTTGAGCCGGGCGAGTTCGGCCGCGTTCGCCGGGAACCCGCCCATGTGCGGTTCGATGTAGCCGATGCCGTTGGCGAGCTTGGCCGCGGCGGCCTCCGGGCGGATGCCGTTCGCGTCGAAGAGCATCGTCGGGATGACCGATGTCAGCTGGGCGACCTTCTCGTGCATGGTCATCCGACCGAGCAACTCGAGGGCCCGGGATCGTGCGTCGGTCATGCCGTGCTCCTTCTGTGTACACACGCGCTGGGGGACATCAGATCTCCAGCCCGGATCCCAGGGGAAACAGTGGGTCGTGGGTGTTCGCCGGCCCGTCGGGCGCGGACTCTCGCACGGCCTGCATCGATCGCGGCAGCTCGACGGGGAGCCTGCCCTGGGGCTTGATGTGGCCGGTGAGGACGGCGAGCAAGGCGTCGTCCGAGACGCCGAAGGTCACGGTGAGACCGGCGAGCGCGTCGATCAGCGGCGTGAGGATGGCGGGACGGTCCATGGCGACATCCACGATCAGCGGGGTCTGCTGGGCGATCATGCGTAGTCGGTGCACGAGGCCGGGCGGCAGTTCGAGAGACCCCTGGTGGAAGTACGACTCCAGGAACAGGTCGTCCCGTGGCTCGAAGGGCGCGTCGATGCGCACGATGGCGAGGTCCGCCTCCTGTGGCGTGGCCGCCGGAGTGGTGGCCCGTGCGAGGGCCTCCGGTTCGATGCCCTCCGCGTACACTCTCGCGCCTCGGGAGAGGGGAAGCAGGGGCGCGCCGTGGACGGCGGAGTTCTTGAGGACGGTGACCGATCGGGCCTGCGCCTCCAGGCCGGCCTGACGGGTCTGGGCGTTGCCCACGATGGCCGCGGCGGCTTCCTCGTCGACGAAGGGGTCGTCGAAGAGGCCGAGCCGGAACTTGACCAGCAGGACGCGGCGCGCCGACTGGTCGATTCTGCTTTCCGCGACGACGCCGTCCCGCACGAGGTCGAGCAGCAGGTCCGTGCACTGCTCGCCGCCGAACTGGTCCGCGCCGGCGTCGAGGATCTTGACCAGGCGCTCGCGGGCGTCGAGCTCTTCGACGCCCCACGCGCGGGCGGGCAGGACCTGGTCCCCGACGGGGTTGTCGTTCACCAGTTCCCAGTCGGTGATGATCAGCCCGTCGTAGTCGAGCTTGTCGCGCAGGAGTCCGGTGAGGATCTGCTTGTTGTACCCGAACCCGACTTCCTCGATCGGTACGCCGTCGATCTCGAGCCCGACGGGCATCCCGTAGTAGGGCATGATCGCGGCGGTGCCGTGTTCGATGGCGGCGGTGAAGGGGCGCAGGTGCTCGGCGAACGCCCCGGCCGGGTAGACCTGCTCGCGGCCATAGGGGAAGTGCGCGTCCTCGCCGTCCAGCTGCGGACCGGCGCCGGGGAAGTGCTTGGTGACGCAGGCGACGCTCGTCGAGTCCAGAGTGGCGCCTTGGAAGCCTTCGAGGTACGCGCTCGTGTACGCCACCACGAGATCGGTGTCAGCGCCGAAGGTCTGGAGCTGACGTGCCCATCTGGGCTCGCTGGCAAGGTCGACCTGGGGATGCAGCGCCATGCGGATTCCCACAGCGCGGTACTCGTCGCGCGCCCGTCGCGCGAACTCGCGCACGGCTTCCGGGTCGCGAAGCGCCGCGAGGCCGAGCCCGTCGGGCCACTGTGAGAACGGGCCGGCCGTGAACGACGCGCCGACGTTTTCCAGGAACCCGTGTCGCGGGTCGGTGGATATCGTCACCGGGATGCCGTGCGGCGTCTTCTCGGCCAGCCGTTGGATGGCGTTGTTCCATCGAGCGGCCGCCTGGGCGTCTTCGATGCGGTGCACGTTGAAGTGGTTCATCGACCTGGCGAGGATCACCTCGCTGGTGGGCGACTTGCTGATCGCGCCGGGCTCTTCGAGGACGGTGCCCTGCGGGCCGATCTCGATGACCGTGTGGAAGAGGAGGCCGACCTTCTCTTCGAGCGAGAGCCGGGACAGCAGGTCCTCGGTGCGTTCCTCGGCGCTGAGCCGCGGGTCCTCGTAGGGGTCCATGCGGCCGTTGCCGTTGAGGTCGCGGAATGCGATGCGGTCCGGTGCGGTCGTGTCGTGCATGGGGGGTGGATAGTTCCTCTCACATTCGTCTTCGGGGCCTCGGGGGCGGCCTCGGCAAGGGTGGGTGCCAGGACTCACTGGCAGCGCACTGCGGGCGCACTGCGAGCCGGTCGGGCGCTGCGGTCGGCGGTCACCCCTTGAGGGCTCCCTGCATGACGCCGGCGACGAGCTGCTTGCCGAGGATGACGAAGAGCGTCAGCAGCGGCACCACCGACACGAGTACGCCGGTCATGATCAGGGGGATGTCCTTGAAGAACCCGGTTTGCAGCAGCTGAAGCGCGACGGGCAGTGTCGGGTTGGTCGTTCCGAGCACGATCGACGGCCAGAAGAAGTTGGTCCATGCTCCGATGAAGGTGAACAGTCCGAGCATCGCCAACGCGGGTCTGGCGGCTGGCAGCACGATGGAGCGGAAGATCCGGAATGTTGATGCGCCGTCGATACGGGCGGCTTCGATGAGTTCGTAGGGCAGCGCTGCCGAGAGGTACTGCGTCATCCAGAACACCCCGAAGGCGGATGCGACGCCAGGGATGATCACTGCCCACAGGCTTCCCGTCAGTCCCAGCTCGCGCATGACGATGAACAGCGGCACCACGCCCAGCTGTGTCGGGACCGCCATGGTGGCCACGACGAAGGCCAGAAGACCGGCCCGCCCTTTGAACCGAAGTTTCGCGAAGGCGAAACCCGCCAGCGTGGACAGGAACACGACCGCGAGCGCCGTCGTCACCGACACGAAGACGGAATTCCAGACCGCGCGCGGCAGATCGATGTCGGACTCGAAGACGCGTACGAGGTTGTCGCCCAGATGCCCGCCCGGGATCGGCGAGGGGATCGGGTTCTGCGCGACCTCCGCCGATGTCGACGACGCGAGCAGGAGCGTGTAGTAGAGCGGGAAAATCGAGATGAGTGCGACCACGGTGAGGACGGTGTAGGTCATCCATCCGGGGCGGCGCGCGGCACCGTGGTCCCGTCCGCGGCGGCGGCGTGCCGCGCGGGCGGCACCGCGGCCGGATGTCTGCTCGATGTACGGGATGGAGGGCCTGGTCACGTGCTGCTCCCGGGTGTGTCACCGGACGATGCGGAGGAGGCGGGCGTGACAGGTGCTGCCCCGCTCGTGGCTCGTCGGGCGGCGCGGCGCGCCTTTCGGGGGACGGCGACTGGATCGTCGCCGGAGGCGATGCGGCGCGACAGCCAGTTGCTGACCAGCGCGAATACGATGATCAGCAGGAAGAGCAGCCAAGCGACGGCTGCGGCGCGGCCCAGCCTTTGCTGATTCCAGCCGAGCTCGTACAGGTACAGAGTGATGGTCTTCCACTGCCCTGAGCTCCCGCCGAGCCCCTGCGTGTCGTACAGTCGCGCCTCGTCGAAGATCTGCAGGCCGCCGATTGTGGACGTGATCACGACGAAGACGATCGTCGGACGGATGGACGGCACTGTGACGGAGAAGAACTGTCGCACCCGGCCCGCGCCGTCGAGGATTGCTGCTTCGTACAGGTCACGGGAGATTGCCTGCATGGCGGCCAGCAGTACCAGTGTGTTGAAGCCGGTCCACCGGAAGTTGACCATGTTGGCGATGACGATGTGCGCCGGCGTGCTGTCCCGGTGCCAGCCGATCGGGTCCACTCCCAGTTGCTCAAGGAGTGCGTTGACCAGGCCGGACTGGTCCGCGAACATGCGCGAGAAGATCAGTGACACGGCGACCGGGGCGATGACGTATGGCAGCAGCACCCCCATCCGCCAAAAGGTCCGCGCGCGGATGTTCGCGTGCAGGAGGCTGGCGATGACGAGTGCGATCGCGATCTGGGGGACCGTCGACAGCAGGAAGATGCTGACGGTGTTGCCCAGGGAGTCCCAGAAGACGGGCTGATCGAGGACGAAGGTGAAGTTGTCGAGGCCGACGAAGTCGCCCTGGCCGCCGATGAGGTTCCAGTCGTGCAGCGAGACGTACGCGGTGTACAGGAGGGGGAACAGGCCGACGAGCCCGAACAGGATGAAGAAGGGTGAGATGTAGGCGTACGGCGACGCCTTCATGTCCCAGCGGCCGAGGCGCTGCCGCCAGGCTGAAGGCGGTTGTGGAGGAGAGGCACCTGTGCGGGTTGCCGCGCTCGGTGCGGATCGGACCATGCGCTCTTCCTTCGGTGGTGACTCGGGGACGCCCGCCGTGGCGGGCGTCCCCGAGTGCGCGGACGAACCGGTCACTTCAGCGCGTCCAGCTCGTCGACGAACGTGTTCCACGACTTCTTCGGAGAGTCGGTCTTGTCGACCGAGACACGGTTGATCGCGTTGTTGAACGCCGCCGTGATCGCGAAGTAGTTGTCGCCCTTGTAGGGAATCGCGGTGATCGCCGATGCGCGGCCGGTGAGGATCTTCCCCACGGGCGCATCGCTGAAGAAGGGATCAGTCACCTTCTGCAACTGGTCGCTGGTCTGGGCCTTGACCTGGCTGGGGAAGTTGCCCGTCGCCTTGAACGCCTTCAGCTGCTGCTCAGGGGCGGTGAGCCACTCCGCGAGCGCCTGCGCTTCCTTGGGGTGCTTGGACTGCGTCGGCACGGTGAGGTAAGACCCGCCGCTGTTGACACCGCCGCCGGGGAAGACGTCAGCGATGTCCCATCCCTTGACGCCGGCGGCGTTGCCCTTGATCACGCCGAGCATCCACGACGGTGCGAGCATGACCGCGAACTTGTCGTTCTGGAACGCGTTCACCCAGTCCTCGCTCCACCGCGCCAGGTGAGCCGAGAGATCCTCGTGCGACATCACCGTGTCGTAGATGTTCCGCAGGTCCTTGTTGTCGCCTGCGATGATGTCGCCGGTCTTGGGGTCCTCCCAGAGAACCTCGTACTGGTCGCCCCAACTGGTCGCGACCGAGGCTGATGCGTCATAGAACGCCGGGCCCGTCTTGGCGGCCTTGAACTTCTCACCGACGGCGAAGAAGTCGTCCCATGTCGCGTTGTCGCCCCCGAACAGCTTGGCCACCTCCTCGCGATCCGTCGGCAGGCCGGCCGCCTTGAACAGGTCACTGCGGTACGCGATGGACTGGGGGCCGATGTCCGTCGCGTAGCCGAGCAGCTTGCCGTCGTTGGTGGTCGCGAGCTTGGTGGTCCAGTCCTTCCAGCGGCCCTTGACCTCCGAAGAGGAGAGGTCCACGAAGTTGTCCGGGTGCTGCAGGACCTGCGGAAGCCAGCTGTTGTCGACACCAACCACATCGGCGAGCCCCGAGCCCGCGCCGAGAGCGGTCTGGAACTGTTCCTTGGCCGCATCGCTCGTGGCGAAGCGATTGTGCTTGATCGTGATCTCAGGGTGAAGCTTCTGGTACTCCTTCAGCAGGCCGCCGTAGCCCCACTCGCTGAACGTCGACACCTTGAGGGTGATCTTGCCGTCGGCGTCGCCCTCGTCGCTGGATCCGCAACCAGCAGCGAGGACGGTCAGCGAGGCCGCTGCAAGCACAGCTACGGCTCTTCGGGTGGATCGCATCTGTAGTCCTTTGTCTCAGGCGGTGTGCCTAGATTCCGCGGCGGCAAGGCGGCCGCCCCGGGCCGCTACGCGCTCCTGCGTCATGCACGAACCCTGTCGTCCGAAGGTCGCACAAGTCGCTGCGTCCCCAGCTGAGGTGTCGTCTCGGATGTCGCGGTGGCGGCAAGTATCACCCAACACATTTCACCTGACAAGTATTCGCGGGGTTCTCATCGTCACGCCCGCACCCGGGCCAAGCCCGACACCGGCTCGCTGTATGTTGAGGACATGGCGGAACGCACCGGGCCTCGGGGGCCCTATCGCAAGGGGCTTCAGCGCCGCCGGGAGATCATCGCCGCTGCGGCCGAGCTCTTCGCGGAATCCGGATACGCGCACTCGTCGATGCGCGAGCTCGCCAGGCGCATGCGCCTCACGCAGACAGGGGTCCTTCACCACTTCGCCGACAAGGAAGAACTCCTCGTAGAAGTGCTCGGTCTGCGCGACGCGTCAGTCGCCGACTACCTGTCGGAGGTCCACGCCACCGATGTCGCGACGCAGTCGCGGGAGGTCGCGCGCCATTCTGCGGAGCACGAGGGGCTGACGTCCCTGTTCATCATCCTCTCCGCCGAGGCTATCGATCGCGATCACCCGGCTCACAGCTACTTCGTCGAGCATTACCGCGCGGCTCAGACGCAGACGCTCGATCCCGGTCCCGAGGCTGCCGAGCGCGCCCCTATGGGGGTCAGCGCGGAGGTGATCGCCACCCTGGGGATCGCCGTGCAGGACGGACTGCAGCTTCAGCGGCGATATCGGGACGACCTCGACGTCGTCGAGGCTGTCGACGCTTTCTGGCGCCTCGTTGCAGCTGCCCGGGCGCACTGGTCGCAGCACCCGACACCCCAAAACTCCGACCATCGCCAGGGCGACGACGCCGACTGAATGCCGGAGGCCCGCGGCGCCAGGCGCGGTCGAGACCTGCCCCGGGCCAGCGGGAGCCGTGTCGGCCCACACGGAGGGGGCCGGGTCATCTCCGCCACTCCCTGGTGGGCGGTGACGAGTCGCGTCAATGCGCCTTCGGTCACCTGGCGAGCCGGCCGACGACCGCGGCCCCAGGGAGCTGGGGGCGGGAGCAACCACGCATGCCAGAACCCTGCGAGGAGGCCGTGCAGCCTGCCCTCTCGCGGTCATGTGCTGGGGCAGCACCCTCAGGGAAAGGCCCCCCGCGACGCTCGGGCATGCCCTCCGATCAGGACCTCATGCTTCCCTGACCAGCTGCGATGCCACCGGGTGCCGACCGCAGCGTGAGGACCTCCGGGTACGAGAAGTCAAAGTTCGTCCAGCCTCTGTGCCGATTACAGTTCAGGTGTTAGGTTTTCGGCCACGTCACCAGAGAGGCCGATTTATGTACAGCGACTCGATCGCGCGCGGGCATCTGACGTTCCCGCCCGACTTCATCCTCGGCGCAGCCACTGCCGCCTACCAGATCGAGGGCGGCGCGGGCGAAGGCGGACGGGGTCCGTCCATCTGGGACACCTTCAGCCACACGCCGGGAAAGACCGCCCAAGGCGCAACCGGTGACGTCGCCGCAGACCACTATCACCAGGTCGAGACCGATCTCGACCTGATGGCCTCCCTCAGCCTCGGTGCCTACCGGTTCTCCATCTCCTGGCCGCGCGTGATGCCCACAGGCGAAGGCGAAGTCAATCCAGAGGGCCTGGCGTTCTACTCGCGGCTCATCGACGGCCTGCTAGCACGCGGAATCACACCGATCGTGACGCTCAACCACTGGGATCTCCCCCAGGCACTGGAGGACCGCTACGGCGGCTGGAGGGGACGCGAGACCGCCTTCGCTTTCGAGCGGTACGCGGAGATCGTGGGCGCCGCCCTCGGAGACCGGGTCGCCATGTGGTCGACGCACAACGAGCCGTGGAACAACTCCTTCGCCGGCTACGGCAGCGGGGCGTTCGCGCCCGGTGTGAAGAGCCACGCGGACGCACTCAAGGCCGCACACCATCTCAACCTCTCGCACGGGCTCGCGGTGGCGGCGCTGCGGCGCACCGTGAAGCACCCCGACGCTCAGATTTCCGTTGTGCTGAACATCTTCCGCATCGAAGCCGAGACCCCCGGGGACGCTGAAGCCGCGCGCCGCTTCGACGCCGTGGCCAACCGTGTCTTCACGGGGCCGATGCTCCGCGGGGAGTACCCGGCCGACCTCCTCGACGACACCCGCATCTTCACCGACTGGAGCTTCGTACACCCGGGCGACGTGGAGATCTGCCATCAACCGATCGACCTGCTCGGGGTCAACTACTACGAGGTCATGCACGTACGCGTGAATCCGGACTTCGACCCCGCCACCGAAGCCGCGGGCGGCACAGCCTTTCCTGGATCGGAGCGCATTGAGATCGTTCGCCGCGACGATCTGGAGCGAACAGCCATGGACTGGGGAATCGAGCCACGAGGGCTGGAGGACCACCTGGTCGCCCTGTCGAAGGAGTTTCCCGAGTTGCCTATCATGGTCATGGAGAACGGTGCGGCATTCGCGGATGTCGTCAGCGAATCCAACGGTCAGCCCGTGGTCCTGGATCGCGACCGGACGCAGTTCCTCATCGATCACGCAACGGCCACCCACCGCGCTCGGGAACGCGGCGCGAACGTCGTCGGATACCTCGTGTGGTCGCTGCTCGACAACTTCGAATGGGCCGAGGGATACGGCCCTCGCTTCGGGATCATCCGCGTCGACTACGACACTCAAGAACGCATTCCGAAGCTGAGCGCGCACTGGCTCTCCGAAGTCTGTGCAACGAAGGTCATCCCGGTCCTCGCCAACCAGTGAGATGACCGGGCGGGTCTGGGCGAACCCTTTGACAACGTCGCGGCCACATGAAGAAGCCACAGGGCGACGATGTGCCCGACGCAGCACCGATCAGGTCAGCTCCCGCAATCGGCGCACCCCGAGCAGCGGCCCCGGCCGAGCCTGCTCGCGATGCCGCCTGCCGTGAAGCACCCCTTTTCTCCCGGCGCGCTGCCGCGCTCTGGGTCATCCATCACACATGAATGCGAGGCACCATTCCATGAGAATGCACCGCATCGTTGCGGCGCTCGCAACGGTGACCATGGGACTCGCGACGGCGGCCATCCCAGTCGCCGGCGCCTCAGCCGATTCATCCACCCCTCTCCGCGACCTGGCAGCGCGCGAGGGGATCCTCATCGGGTCCGGGGCGATCAACCCGAACTACCTCGACGAACCTCAGTTCAGCGAGATCCTGGCTGAGCAGTTCAACAGCCTCTCGCCCGAGAACGAGCTCAAGTGGAACTTCGTCCAACCCCAGGAAGGCACCTTCGAATTCGCCGGCCTTGACCGGCTGGTCGACTTCGCAGAAGACAACAACATGGCGGTCAAGGGGCACGGCTTCATCTCGGGCTGCTGCAACCCGGACTATGTGACCGCGATCACCGACCCGGATGAACTCCGCACGGTCATGAGTACCCACTTCAACACGATCATGGACCGCTACGACGGCAAAATGGACCGGTGGGACGTCGTGACCGAGCCGTTCTCCATCGAGGGCGGAACGGGCCTGGTGCACAACGACTTCTACAAGGTTCTGGGCGCGGACTACATCGCGGAAGCATTCCGCATCGCGCACGCCGCCGATCCCGAGGCCAAGCTGTTCATCAACGAATCCCTGGTGGAGTTCTACCCGGAAAAGCGCCAAGAGCTCTACGACCTCGTTGCCGGCCTGGTCGCCGACGGCGTCCCCATCGACGGCGTGGGTTTCGAGATGCACGAGACCCAGGCGGGCCCCGAGCCCGGGGTCATCACACAGATGGCGGACTCCTACCACGCTCTCGG
The DNA here is from genome assembly GCF_033794485.1 of Streptomyces sp. MB09-02B. Classification (NCBI taxonomy): domain Bacteria; kingdom Bacillati; phylum Actinomycetota; class Actinomycetes; order Kitasatosporales; family Streptomycetaceae; genus Streptomyces; species Streptomyces sp. MB09-02B. The sequence goes on along the minus strand of NZ_JARGEE010000027.1, from coordinate 25,082 downwards.
ACTCGACGTCGCCATCACCGAACTCGACGTGCACACCTACGACGTCGACCAGCAGACGCAGATCTACGGGGACATCGTCGCCGAGGCACTGGCGGCCGGAATCCGGGACATCAGCGTCTGGGGCTTCACCGACAAGCACGCCTACACCTGGCTTCCCGGCGCGAAGCCGCTCATGTTCGACGAGGACTACAACCCCAAGCCGGCCTACTTCGCCGTCCGGGACGCGCTGCGGAGCTTCGTCCGGAACACTTCGGCACCGGGCACCGGCACCCTCTCGAACACCAGTAGACACGGCCACCACGACGGCGACTACAGCGTCACGATGAACCTCAGGCACGGGACCCAGGGCAGCTTCTACCGCCTGTACGAGAACGGCAAGCTCATCTCCGCACGCGTGCCCGACTCGGGCCCCGGCACTTCGCAGTCGGTCAAGACGACCTTCACGGACAAGCCCAACGGCACCTACGTGTACCGGGCCGAACTGATCAACTCGAAGGGCACTACGGCCACCAACACCACGACCGTCACCGTCTGTAAGCCCGGGAAAAGCCCGACCAAATAGAAGCGCCCCGGCTTCGATACAACCGTGGGTCGGGAACCCTTCGACATCGGTGCAGCGGTGACGGCCTCCACGGATGCCTTCGAATGCATGACCCGCGCCCTGGCCGGCCCTGATGATCGGCCAGGGCGCACGGCTCCTTGAGCGGGAAGCGCTGGGCGAGGCCGGTGGGCGGGAACCCGCCGGGCCTGCTGCTGCGGAACCACCTAAGTCTGCGCACAGTGCGAGAGGAGCAGGCCGCGCATTCGTCTGCCCACCCCGTTGTCCTCGGCGGCTGTCGGCGTGGACGGACCGTGCGCCCGAACCGCGAGGAAATCCTGTTCTGTTGCTGTACACACTGTTCGGCACGGTGTAGCCGCCTCCAGCACCCGATCCCGCGTGGTCGTCGGATGGTCCTGACCCGCCGTGTCGTTGAGGACGAATCCTGCGGTGGCGCGGGACACTCCCGCCGCACAGGCGACGTTCGCGGCGATCCCCCGTCGTGTCGCCCCTGGCTCCGGCACGTTCCGACTCATCCTGAGCTCGTCGGCCAGGGGGCACCCCGCTCGGCTCGGGCGTCGACCATCGCGGCCGGCTGCCCAGGGGCGGCTGCCTCGTGTCGAGCGGGGCGGCCACGCGTGCCCGGCCAGTTCGCGGTCCATCTTCTGCAGCACGGGCCGGATGCCGAAGCCGTTGGGGTACATCAGCGCGGGCACATTCATTCCGCGACCGGCGGCATCAGGCTCGGGCCGGTGGCCGCTGTCCGCACCGGGCTGCCCTTCCGCGCCTTCTTCCGGATGCTCCAAGGCCGCCAGCAGATTGCCGTGATCAGCCCGCAACCGGTCCAGGATCTCCACCTGAGCGGGACCGAACCAGTCTTGGTGGAGACGCTCGGCCAGCGCCGCGGTGCCGCCGCAGCACCCGATCAACCTCTCCGGAGCCAGTCAGCCGCTCCCACCCGTAGTGGCCGAACCGCTCCTCCAACCGCTCCACCGCCTGCTCCACCGACAGCGTGCGCAGCCGGGAGGCGGCCAGCTCGATCGCCAGCGGCAACCCGTCCAGATCGGCGCACAACCGGTCCACTGCCGGCCGGTTCACCTCCGTCAACTGGAAACCCGGCCGCACCGCAGCCGTCCGCTGCACCAGCAGCTCGACCGCCTCCGCCCGGCGGCGCTACCGCAAGGACGTGCTCACCCGTCAGCCCCAGCGTCTCCCGGCTCGTGGCCAGGATCCGCACCTCCAAAGCGACAGACAGCAAACACTGCGCCAGCTGGGCACACGCCTCCACCAGGTGCTCGCAGTTGTCCAACACCACCAGCATCCGCCGCCCCACGACGTGGGCCGCCAGCAACTCCAGCACCGGCCGCGTACCCTGATCCGCCACCCCCAGCCCCGCCGCAGCCACCTCCAAAGCCAACCGCGGCCGGCTCCCGCGCCTGCGCCAGGTCCACCAGCCACACCCCACCCGGGAACGCCCGAACCGACGCCGCAGCCACCTCCAAAGCCAACCGCGTCTTGCCCACCCCACCCGCGCCCACCAAGGTCACCAGCCGCGCCACGCCTAGAAGACGGCGCACTTCAGCCATCTCCTGCTGCCGCCCCACGAAACTGGTGAAGACAGCAGGCAAGCCACCCGACGCACGAATTTCGCTGGTCACGTCCGGTCCATTCCGTACTCGTTCGGCGCCAAGCCCCGTGTGCCTGGCTCTTCGCAGGCGGTATCGGCGTCCTCGGTGTTTCAGCGGTGTCGGCTCGCGCTGGACAGGCAGCAGTCGACGTCAGTACCGCGCACGCGTGGTCGGCCAGCCAGCTCGTGCTCCGTGACCGTGCGGCCGCAGGCACGGTGTGTCTGCGGCCGCACAGCGCCCTGCTCCGGCTACTCGGTCTTGATGGCGGTGAGCGGGTTCAGCCGGGCCGCGCTGCGGGCGGGCCACAGGGCGGCCAGTAGACCGACCAGCGCCGCCAGCAGCAGGAAGAGGATGAACCGGCCCCACGGCAGCACCAGTGCGTAGCCGGGGATGTCCGCCTTTGTGATCTCGCAGATGGCCCAGCCCAGGAAGGAACCGAGCCCGACGCCGATCACCGCGCCGAAGAGGGATATGACGACGGCCTCCAGCTGGATCATCCGAGTCACGCCCGGTCGGTCGAGCCCGACGGCTCGCAGCATGCCGACCTCCCGCTGTCGTTCGAAGACTGACATCGCGAGGGTGTTCACCACTCCCAGGATCGCGATGACCAGGGAGATCGCGAGCAGTGCATACAGGACGTTGAGCACGGTGTTGAAGGCTCCGCCGAGCTCGGTGCGGATGTCCTGTCGGTCGTCGATTTTGATGCCCGGGCGGCCGGGGAGGGCGTCGGCGAGTGCCTTCCCGTTCGTGCTGCCATCCGTTGTGACGTAGATCTTCGAGAGGGACGTCGCGGTGCCGTTCGCTTCGATGACGTCGGCGGAGACGACGACCGGCATGACGACCTCGTTGTACTCGAAGACGGCCCCGACGGTGAGCCTGCGGCCCTTGCCGGAGTCCCCGTACACCGCCGGCAGGCTGTCCCCGACCTTCCAGCCGTGCGACCGCGCGAGCTTCTCGTCTACGGCGACCTGCCCCTTCGCGAGCGAGTCCTGCGAGCCGGAGACCACCGGGAGGCGAAGGGTCTTGTCGAAGTCCGCCGGGATGACGGCGGTGATGTCCTGCTGGCTGCCGTCGAGTTGCATCCACCCCAGCTGTTCCTGTGACACCGCCCTCACACCGGGGACCTTGCGCAAGGCTGCGACCGCAGAGGCGTCCAGGCGCGCTCCACCGGCCGTGACCATGTAGTCGGCCTTGACGATGTCCGTGGTCATCTTGTCCATGGACTGGCCGAGGGTGACACCGAGGACGGTCAGAGCGCTGACCAGGGTGAGTCCGATGGCCAGCGCGGAGGCGGTGGCGCCGGTACGGCGCGGGCTGCGTACCGCGTTCCGGCCCGCGAGCGTGCCGGAGACTCCGAAGCCCCGCCGCAGCAGCGGCTGTACTACCGCGATCACCGGCCGGGACAGCAAGGGGATCAGCACGAGCAGACCCGTCACCGCGAGGAAGGCCCCGAACCCGACGATCCCCCCACCCCTGGAGCTGCCGGCCCCTGCACCCGCGACGACGACCGCCGCTCCGAGCAGCGTGAGGATGCCGCCGAGTACGTTGCGCAGGACCAGGGACTTCGTGGTGGCGGGCAGGTGTGCGCTGCCGATGGCCGCGACCGGCGGGATCTTCGCGGCGCGACGGGCCGGCAGCCAGGCCGCCACCATGGTGACCAGGACACCGACAACAGCCGCGACCAGCACGGTCGTCGACGTGACGATCAACGGGCCGTCCGGGGTACCGCCGTCGAATTCGACCGTGGCACTCGCTACGGCGGCAAGGGCGGCGCCGAGCCCTAGCCCGGCGGCCGCGCCGACAGTGCCGACCATCATCGCCTCGATCAGCACGGACCGGGTGACCTGCCTGCGGGAGGCGCCGACCGCGCGCAGCAGAGCGAGTTCCCTGGTGCGCTGGGCGGCCAGCATGGTGAAGGTGTTGCCGATCAGGAAGACACTGACGAAGAGCGCGACGCCGGCGAAGGGGAACAGGATCCCGTTGAGCGTCATCGCGTCTCCCGCCACCAACTGGGCCTCTTCGGCGGCGAGTTGCCGACCGGTCTTGGCCTGCGCGGAGTGAGGGAGCACCTTGCTGATGGCGGCGACGAGTTCGGTGTTCGAGATGCCGGGGGCGGCTGTGACGGTGACCTTCTCGAAGAAGCCCGGCTGGAGGAAGAGGCGCTGCGCGGACGGCGTGTCGAACAGCACCAGGCTGCCGCCTGCGGCTACTTCCTCGTTCTCGGTGGTGAAGATGCCGGAGAGTCGGTACGTCTTCGCCGGACCCGTGAGGGCGACGGGCACGGTGTCGCCGACGTGGTAGCCGCCCTTGTCGGCGGTGTCCTTGTCGAGCGCGATCCGCCCGGGCCTGGTGGGTCCACTGCCGTCGGTGAACACGTAGAGCGGGTCCTTGCCGTCCTTGCCCGGCGCGAAGTTGGCGGCCGAGTTGAACAGGCCGTTGGCGATGAGTCCGCCGTCCCTGTCGGCGACGTAGGCGCTCCCATCGACGCGTCCGGCGGCGTCGGCGACGCTGTCGAGTCGTGCGACCGCGTCGAGCGTTTTCCGGCTGATGCCGGGGGATTCGCCGGAGTATTCGGTGTTCTCGTCGACCTGGACGTCCACTTGGGCGTAGCTCTTGGCCGTCTGGCTGTCGGAGGCGTTTTGGTAGGTGTCCGTGAAGATCAGAGTGCCGGAGACGAACGCGACGCCGAGCATGACGGCGAGCACGGTCATCAGCAGTCTGGCCTTGTGCGCGAGGACGTTGCGCAGGGCTGTGCGGAACATGGCGGTGTGGTCCTGGTGGGTGAGGGCGGCGGCGGGGGGCCGGCCGTCGGTCTATGACGGCAACGGTCGTGGGGCGGTGGCGACTTGGGGGTGTGGCGGCTGGTTCCGCTCAGCTCGTACGGAACTTGGTGTCGAAGGTCTTCATGCGGTCGAGGACCCCGTCCGCGGTGGGGTCGTACATCTCGTCGACGATCTTTCCGTCGGCGAGGAAGATGACCCGGTCCGCATAGGAGGCGGCGACCGGATCGTGGGTGACCATGACGACGGTTTGGCCCAACTCCCGTACGGAGTTACGCAGGAAGCCGAGTACCTCGGCACCCGCGCGCGAGTCCAGGTTCCCGGTCGGCTCGTCCCCGAAGACGATCTCGGGCTTGGAGGCGAGGGCCCGTGCGACGGCGACCCGCTGCTGCTGACCGCCGGAGAGCTGGGCGGGGCGGTGGCTGAGCCTGTCGGACAGTCCGACCATCTGGATGACGGTGTCCAGCCACTCCTCGTCGGGCGTCCGGCCCGCGATGTCCATCGGCAGCGTGATGTTCTCCAGCGCGGTGAGGGTCGGCAGCAGGTTGAACGCCTGGAAGATGAAGCCGATCTTGTCCCTGCGGAGTTTGGTGAGCTGCCTGTCCGTCAGGGCCCCCAACTCGATGTCACCGACGCGGACCGAGCCGGAGGAGAAGGAGTCCAGCCCGGCCACGCAGTGCATCAGCGTGGACTTGCCGGACCCGGAGGGTCCCATGATCGCGGTGAACTGAGACTGCTCGAAGCCGACGCTGACCTCATTGAGCGCCACCACCTTGGTGTGGCCCTCTCCGTAGAGCTTGGAGAGCTTGGTGGCGCGGGCGGCCACGGCAGGCGTGCGGGAAACGGGCGGCAGGGTGGTCACGAGGTCTTGCTCCGATCGAAGGCATGGGCTGCGCCGGGCGCGGGTCCAGATCCGTGCCCGGCCGGGAACTCCTTCATCGTCGGATTCGCAGCGGCCCCCGCGGATCAGCCGAATTACCGACTCCCTGGGGCTGATGCCCGGCCCGGCTCTGTCAACCTGAGGTAGGCCGTCGCGTCAACTTTGAGGCTGACAGCCTGGACGAAGCGCCTGGGAAGGCGAGGCTGCCGCGGACTCTGCGACCCCTCGTGACAGCGCGCCGCATCACATACCGACAAGACCTGCCCATCGCCGTCTCGGCCGGCGCATGACCAGGCAGAACGATGGTCCGACCTGCATGATCAGCACCGTCACCGCACAAGGTGAGACGTGCTGTGGTCTCGGGAGCGGCAGACTCGTCGTGGGTCCGAGCGGCCGAGGTCGAGACTCCATGGCCGGCAAGCAGCGGTGACGGCCCGAGCGTGCTCCAGCCGTCTTTCGGCCGAGGGTCCACCGACGATCGCCTTCGTTTTTCTGGCCATTCGGCCGAGGCGGGGCGCTCGGGTGGGGAAGCAGAGTCCTTGTCATGCCTACCGCACGCATGGCCGCCCTCGTCGCGGCCGGACTGACCGTCAGCCTGTGCATTCCCACCGCCCAGGCGACAGCCGCCGGAGCCAGCCGCTCCCCCGCGCCCGCCCTCGACCGTTACTACGACCAGCGCCCCGTCTGGCACCGCTGCGGCACCGCCGGGGAGTACCCCGCCGACCTGCGGTGCGCGACCCTCGAAGTGCCTCTCGACTACACGCGGCCCGCCGGGCCCACGCTGCGCATGGAGATCTCCCGGCTGCGCACGAGCGTGCCCGGCAAGCGACGCGGCGTGCTGCTGTCCAACCCGGGAGGCCCGGGGGCCGGAGGACTGGGGAACCCCTCGGCGTACAAGGAGGTCATGCCCAAGAGCGTCCGGGACCGGTACGACCTCGTGGGCTTCGATCCGCGCGGTACGGGCGCCAGCAGCCCCCTGAACTGCGGCCTCACCACGAACGAGCTGGACTGGCCACGCGCGTACCGGCCGGCGTCCTTCCGCCAGACCACGGCTGTCGCCCGAGACTTCGCCGCGAAGTGCGTTGCCCGGGACCGCGCCCGGCTGCCTCATCTGACCACCCGTAACACCGCACGGGACATGGACGTCATCCGTGCCGTCCTGGGTGAGAAGCGGATCTCGTACATGGGCGTGTCCTACGGCACCTATCTCGGCGCCGTCTACACCCAGATGTTCCCGGCCCGCAGCGACCGAGTCGTCCTGGACAGCTCGGTAGACCCGAACCGCTTCGGCCGGGGCGTCTACCAGGCCATGGCCGAGGGCGTCGAGCCCGCGTTCCAGGACTGGATACGTCTGGTCGCAGGTCGGGACCGCACGTACCACCTCGGTGACACTCCCGCGGAGGTACGCGCCACGCTCTTCCGGCTGCTCGCCCGCGCCGACCGCACGCCGCTCAAGTACAACGGCAGCGACCCCGATTTCGAGGACCGGGCCGTCACCGGTGCCGACATCCGCGCTTCGCTGCGGCCGATGTTCTTCTACGACCCCTACCAGGCCGCGCGCGACGTCGTCAGCCTCCGCAAGGCCCCGGCCACCCGCCCGGATCCTCGGCCCTCAGACGAACCCGCGGACCCCTTCGACGCCAACTTCCAGGCACTGCACTGGGCGGTCGTCTGCGCCGACAACTCCGCCTCATGGCCGAGCGATCCGGCCCGCTACCGGCACGACGCCATCCGCGACGGCGCTCGCCTCCCCCTCTACGGCGACTTCACCTCCAACATCACACCGTGCGCCTTCTGGCCACGCGGCGCCGAACCGGCCACGCGGGTCAACAACACGGTGGGCGCCCTCATCCTGCAGAATCAATGGGACTCCCAGACACCCGCGGCAAGCGGCCGGGCCATGCACCGCGCCCTGCGCGGCTCACGCCTCGTCCAGGTCCAGGGCGGACGGGATCACGGCGTATACGGCATCCCCGCCACCCCCGCCTGCGCCACCAACACGGTCAACACCTACCTGGTCACAGGCCGCCTGCCCAGCAGCGACATCACCTGCCGTACCCGGCCGTGAACAACGGGCACCGCGGCCCGCGCCGTTCCCAGGCAGGAGGGGGAACCGCGGATCGCCCTGGACGACGTAGTGAGCCTGGTCGCCGTACGCGCGAACGGTGACCATGCTCAGGCGGCGACGCGCACCGATCGCCGCGACACCGAGGGCCTGTCCCCGAGCAGCGGTCCACGACGATGTGCACCGTGCGGCCGAAGCGGCCGACGAGCCGGTCCAGAAGCGGCACTTCACGTGGCTATGGCCTCGGTGATCACCATGAGATGCATTCGGCCCTCGGTGTCATCGCGGACATCGCGTGCACACCGAGGGGCCGGTTGCCCGAGCGGTGCACCGCCGGGCTCACTTCATTGGTGTCCCAGGTGCGGCCCTGATGCTATGCGCACGAGCGCAAAGCAGACGTCGACGAGCCCCCGGCGCTCGGACACGCCCACTCCGTGCTCGGGGCCGGGACGCTGCCCCCGGCCGTCACCCGCAGGCGTTCCAATCGGCGGTTCAGTTCCAGATCCTCGGCAAGTTCCCGTTCCAGGGCGCGCACCAGTACAGCGACGTCACCGAAGACGCAGTCGCCGAAGACGTACTCGTGGCGCCGGGCTCCGTAGAGCACGCCCCCCCGGGGACCGCCGGGCACCGGAACCTGGATCGGGACGCGAACGCGGCACGGATCTGCCAACTGGTCTATGACGAAGTGGTCCGAATCAGCCGCCACAGGGAGGCCATGGCCGCGTCCACGCCTGTGATGCGCCCAGAGTCCTGGAGTAGAGGGCAATCAATGGATCTTGACTGCGAGTTGGCGTCGGCTCGGTCTGTCGAGAGCGAGGCCCGTCTCGGCGAGGAATCGGGTGGGCAGGCTTCGCTTGATGTGCATTGCTCGGCATGCGGCTGATGGTCTGCCTGGGAATTCCCGCGAACTCGGCGTGCAGGTGTGCTGCTTGGCGTCTACGACCCCATCGAATCGGCGAGGCCGGGCCGGGCATGTCTATTCGGGGGAGTCGGCAGGAGCACGCGGGAGACCGCGGCGGTGTCGTGGTGGATGGTGTGTGTGCACGGCCGCAACTCGTGCCCGGTGCCGGGCACCGCACCTGTGCCCTCGTTGCGTGCGTACTGCGGGTGGGAACCGCCGGCTGTCAGCAGGCGTATCCGGTGTCCGCGCTTGACTTCGTGTGCACAGGCGTCGAGGCGCACGCGCACGTGCTGCACCTGGTCGGTGGGCGAGGTGGGATCGAGGCGCAGGAGTCCTTCGGCGAAGTTGCGCGACACGCCTTTCGGGTCGACGTCGCAGAGTCGTACGAAGACATCGGCGTGCGGGTTGCTCCTGGTGTGCGCCAGTTCGACGACGGGTGTTCCGAAGATCTCCAGCGGAGCGGTCAGCGGGGGCGTGGTGAAGGTGAGCACATCGGGGCGGTTCTGTAGGTCGGCGTTGTCCTTGACGCCGCTGTCGAGGGTGAGCAGTGGGCCGGCGAGGGTCGGTGTGGGGTTGGCCGGGTCGTAGACGTACGTGGACGGCGCGCCGCCACTCGGCTCATCGGCCAGGAGCTTCCCACCCGGCTGCAGGTAGCGCACGGTCTCGTCGGCCGCCGGTGGCCATTGCGCGAGGCGTCGCCATGCCTCCTGGCCCGTGACGTACACCTCTACTGGCAGGTTGGGCCGTGGGGGTGCTGCCGTCTCGCCGTCGGCGAGGTGCGTCCGCAGCCATTCGAGATTGCTGCGGAGCAGGCGGCCCATGCCCTTCCGGCCCAGGTCCTGGTGGGTCCACGGGCCGACGGTGAGCGAGACGTCGACTCCTCGCGTACGCAGCGCCCGGTACTGGTGCAGGGTCTGGTCGAGGAAGAGGTCCTGCCAGCCGGCGGTGAGCCGCACCGGTACGTTCGCCCGCTGAAGGGCGTCGTCGAGTTTGAGTCGGTCCCACAGTGGATCGTCAGGGTCGGGCGCCGTCAGCCATTCCCGGAACCACGGCGTGCGGTGCTCTGTTGCCGTGTCGGCCGCCTCGGCCAAGGGGAGGGCGGCGAAGACCGGGGCCAGGCGCCGGTTCATCGTCAGCATGCGGGCCACACCACGTAGCCCGGGGAATCGTTCCTGGTTGGCCATCATCGCCGCCCAGGACAGGAAGTCGCCGAGCCGGAACGCTCCGGCCCCGTACACCGTGTTGTGCATGTTGTGCGGGGCGACGGCGATCAGGCAGGTGCGCAGCTCAGGGGGCGGGTCCATCAGCAGCGCCCACTGGGTCCATCCCACATAGGAGCCCCCGGCGGTCGCGAGCCGCCCGTCGAACCACGGCTGGGTGCGCAGCCAGGCAACCGCGTCCTGGGCGTCGTCGGCCTCGTTCGCCATCGGGTAGAAGGTCCCCGTGGAGCCGAACGTGCCGCGGCAGCTCTGCACCACGACGTGATATCCGTGGCCCGCGTAAACCCTGGCCTCCAGGTCGTGCGGGAAGCCGCGCCCGTACGGCGTGCGCAGCAGGACGGTGCCCTTCGGCAGGTCGGTGACGGGGGCGTAGTGGTCCGTGACCAGGACGGCGCCGTCGCGCGCGGGTGTTGGGATGTTCCGTTCGACCTGGTAGGGGTGTCGTGTGCCCGGCAGCCGCATCAATCGGGTCAGGATCCGGTCCGTCGTGCGAGCGGACAGGCCCGGAGGGGCCGGCGCGGTCTGATGTGGACGTGTGGTGGTCATTGCCTGCTTTCCGGTTCTTTCGGTGGACGGGGTCGGGACTTGACGGGCGGGAGTCGGTTCACAGGCAGGCGCGCAGCGCGCGGCAGAGGGCGTTGGCTCGGTCGTCGGGAAGGCCACCGGGCTGTGCGGTCTGGTAGGCGAAGGCGATCTCCGATTCCGGGTGGGCGAACCCGAGGCCGCCGCCGAAGCCGTCGTGGCCGAAGCTGCCCGGGCCGGCCATCGGCCGGTGAGCCGAGCTGATCATGAAGCCGGTGCCCCAGCGGTTGCCCTCGTCGGGCCCCACGAACGGCCGGCCCTCGGAGCGCAGCACGCGGGCATCACTGACGGTGTACGGGTCCAGCAGCCTGACTCCGTCGACCTCGCCCACCGTGGCCGCGTACAGCCGCGCCAGGCTGCGCGCGGTGGTCACGAGGTTGCCCGCCGCGATCTCGGCCGACAGCCACACCTCCCCGTTGGCCGTCTGGATGAGGTTGGCTATGTCGAAGACGCCACCCAGGCTCATTGAGCGTTCGACCATCGGTGAGACGAGAGCGGCGGCCATCAACGCGGCGGCGTCGGGGTCGGTGCTGGGCAGTGGGTCTGCCAGGGGGTGGAAATCGGCAGACGCGGGGGCGGCGCCGTACGTCATCGTCAGGTTCAGGGGAGCCGCCACGTGCTCGCGCAGCCACTGACCGGGGCGCAGTCCCGTGGTCCGGCGCAGTACCTCGCCGACCAGCCAGCCAAACGTGAGCGCGTGGTAGGCGTAGGCGGTTCCTGGGGGCCAGGCCGGTGCCTGCCGGGCCAGGGCGTCCGCCACCGACTCCGAGGCGCGCAGGTTCTCCACCGTCACATCCGCCTCGGGCGCCACCAGGCCTGCCTGGTGCGCGAGGAGGTGGCGTACCGTCGTCGTCTCCTTGCCGTTCTCGGCGAACTCCGGCCAGTACTTCGCCACCGGGGCGTCGAGTTCGATCAGTCCGCGCTCGGCGGCCATCAGCAGGCAGACGGTGGTGACTCCCTTGCTGACCGAGAAGACGACAGTGCGGGTGTCGGGTGTCCAGGTGCCGCGGGCTGTCCGCCCGGCCCAGATGTCCACCACCGGGACTCCCTGGGCGTACACCACGCAGGAGGCGGCTGTATCGCCGCGCCAGCGGAAATTGTCGGCGAAGGTGTCCGCGATCGGTTCGAATCCGCTGGCCACGCGACCTTTCACCTGTACTGCTGCCATTTCACTCACTTCCTCGTGTGGCGTTGCCCCGCGTCGCATCCGGCATCTGCTCGTGCATGGCCTCCGCCCGCCGGCCCGTCGTACTGCGCTGCGCAATTCGCCTCTCGCGCTGACTACTTGTGGTTGAGGGCTCTCATCGACTGAGGCAGAAAGCGGCGCAGATCGTCGTAGACGTAGAACCGTGACCCATGAGTGCCGTTGCCGTAGAGCCAGGTGGTGACGGGCACCTGAGCCCGGTCGAGTGCGGCGACGAAGTTCTCGGCGCTCTGGTGCATGAGGATCTCCAGGGGGGCTCCCGTGACGGCGCTCACGGCGTCGTCGTAGCGGCCAGCCAGCCCGTTGCCGCTGGCCACGAACAAGGACACTCCGCGCAACTCGGCAGCCAGATCGACCGGGTTGTGCGCTTTCCAGTTGTCGGCCTGCAGGATTCGGTCCCCGAAGATGCACGGGTCCCAACCCACGGAGATCACGACGGGAGCGATCGGGTACAGCGCGTCGAGGTCCACAGCGCCGGAGAAGGAGCCAGCGGCGACGAAAACCCCCGGGTTGCGGGCGGGGTATGACATCGCGCCGAAGCCGCCCATCGAACTGCCGGTGATCGCGCGTCGGCCTGTGGTGCGGAAGGTCTTGTCCAACCACGGGAGCAGCTCGCGGATGTGGAAGGTCTCCCAAGCCGGGGGCGGGAACGGCACCGGTCCGTTGAAGAGATCGCGGCCGGTGACGGGGGTGCCGTACCAGTCGGCGTAGAAGCCGGCCGGGCCACCGTCGGGCTCGACAAAAATCACATCATTGTCGCCCAGGACCTGCTCCACCTCTCCGACGGGGAAGGTACTGGGCGAGGCGTTGGTGCCGTGCAGGTGCAGCATGACCGGGTAACGCTTGCCGGCCGAGCGGTCGTAGTCGGCGGGCAGAATGACACGCACCCGCACAAGCCCGTCCGACATGGCGCCGCCGACCGCCTTCGAGCGGAACGCGTACATCTGCGTGCGGGCGTCGATGCGCTCGACCGAGACCAGGGTTAGTCCCACCTCGGGCTCTGTGGTCCGGGCCACGCAGAACGGGCTGTCAGCCGCCGAGGCCGGGCTCGGGGCTGTTACACCGACGAACAGGATGAGTGCTGCAGCGAGCATCAGCAGAACCCGCTGGGCTGCGGGCCGTGTCCGGGACATGTCTGCGCCCTCGGCCATGTCAGGCCCTCCCCCTTGTGGTGTTGTCCCGGATCTGGGTGACGATCTCGGGCCACAGCGGGCGGGGAAGCTCGTGGCCCATCCCGTGGTGGATCGTCAGTGTCGAATCCGGGATCAGCTCGTGCATGGCCCGGGACGCGCGGGGATCGATCAAGCGGTCGCCGTCGCCATGCATGATCGTGGTGGGGATCGTTATGCGGTGCAGGTGAGGCGTACGGTCGGGAGAGTTGTCGAGCGCCACCACCTGGCGGACGACGCCGTCGGGATCGTAGTTCCGCTGGTACATCTGGCCGCCGAGTTCGCGCAGCCAGGCGATGTCCTGGGCGTATCCGGGTGAGGCGCACACCGCTTCGTTGTCCAGGTACAGCGCGATCGCCTCGTCCTGGTCGCGGGCCCGGGGGCGTTGGGTACGTTCGTCGACCAGGTCGCGGCCGGCGATGAAGGCCGTGCTGGGCGCCGTGTAGATCAGGGCGAGGCTCAGCACGCGCGTGGGGTGGTCGAGGGCGAGCTGCTGGGCGACCATGCCGCCCATCGACTGTCCGACGATGTGCGCGGCGGAGATGTCGAGCGCGGTGAGGAGGCCCGCGGTGTCGTCCGCCATGTCGGCCAGGGTGTAACCGCCCTGCGGGAACTTCTGCGACAGGCCGACGTCCCGGTTGTCGAAGCGCAGGACGTGGAAGCCCTCGTCGGCAAGTTGTCGGCACAGGTCGGCGCGCCAGCCGAGCATGTGGGCCCCGAGGCCCTGGATCAGCAGCAGCGGAGGGCGGTCGGGATCGCCGAAGGTGTCGTAGTTGAGCGACACCCCGGTGGGTGTGGTGACCAGGGTCATGGACGGCTCCGTGCGGTTATCGGATCGAGCGGATGCACATGGCCAGCGCACCGGCGACCAGGGCGCACGCGCCGCTGACCAGGAACAGCGAGCCGTAGCCGCCGAGTCCGATGAGCGAGCCGGCTATGGCGGGGGCCGCGAGTTGGGGCAGGCCGGTGGCGACGTTGAGGATGGCGAAGTCGCGTCCTTCGTTCTCCTTGTCCGGCAGGACCAGCGACATGACGGCGAGGTCGACCGCGAAGTACGTGCCCAGGGCGGCGCCCGAAACCGCGGAGTACACGAGCATTGCGCCCCAGCTGTGGCTGACGATCGGTATGACCTGGGACAGTCCCAGCCCGATGGCGCTGATCGCGATAAACAGCTTGCGCCGGTCAAGCTTGTCGGCGAGCCAGCCACAGAGCGTGGCGACGGCGATCCAGGTGCCGAACGACACCGTCGAGAGGGTGCTCACCGCGACGGCGACGTTGCCGCCGGGGACGTTCTCAGCCCCGACGTAGTCCTGCACGGCGAAGAACAGGTAGCCGGAGACCGTGAAATAGGCCAGGAACAGGCCGAACCGGCTGGCGAAGGCCAGGGCGAAGTCGCGGTGGCCGAACGCGCGGAAGAACGCCCGGACAGCCGCGGCCGCGTTGCCACGTTCCCTCGGTCTTTCCGTGGCCAGGTCGAGCGAGGACGGTTCGCGCGCACCGGCCACGAGGGCGAGCGTCGTGACGAGCAGCACCAGCGCGAGGCTTGTGTAGGCCCAGACCTGGCTGACTCGGCTGGCCAGGTTGACGCCGAGGAGGATGCCCACGGGCGTGCCCAGACCGATGACCGCAGAGGCGATGCCGCGGCGGGCCACGGGCACGCGGTCGGGCAGGATCGCTGCGATCGCCCCTCCGTAGAAGTTCATGGTGAACCACAGGACTGTGAGCAGGATCGCGAGGACGACCAGTGAGTTGCTGAGGCCCATGGCGATCGTCAGAGGCGCGGAGGCGCAGGCCATCACCATCAGCCAGGGGGCGCGTCGTCCGAACCGGGACCGTGTGCGGTCCGACAGCGCTCCTCCGGTGGGAAGGGCGATCATCGAGGCCACTGCGGCCAGCGTGGTCAGCAGCGCCAGGACACCGACCTTGGAGTCGGGGGCGAGTCGCGCCACCTGTGCGGGGAGGAGAATCACCCCGATGGCGTTGAACAAGGCATACGCCGCGGTGGTCGCTGGGAACACGAATGCGAGCAGGCGGGGAAGGCGGACCGGATCGGCGGGGAATGCAACGCGACCGGGCGTCGGGTCGGTGCTGACGGGGATCGTGTCGTCCATGACAGATCTCTCTTCATGTGATTCCACCCCGTCGGCGCGCATGGGGACGGTGTTCGACCAGGGTGGGCGGCTCAGGGAAAGCGGATGTGGGGCGTCCCCCTACAGGCCATTACGGCTACCGAAGCGGCGGTCTAATACGTATTAGACCGCCGATTGCCGTACCATAGCCTGCGTCGGAAGGTGTAGCAAGGGTTGGTTGGGGAGGGGCGTTGCCGAGGGTCACCAGCAAGGACGTGGCGCGAGAAGCCGGGGTCTCACAGACCACCGTGAGCTTCGTACTCAACGGCAGGGAGGAGCACGGCCTCTCCGCGGAGACCCGCCGCCGCGTGCTGGAGACGGCGGAGCGTCTCGGCTACGTACCCTCGGGAGCCGGCCGTGCGCTGCGCAAGGGCCGGAGCAACGTCGTGCTCTGCGTCGTGCCGGATCTCCCCGTCGCCGAGGCCATGGAGCAGTTCAAACTGGCCCTCGGCCGCTCCCTGGGCGAGGCCGGCTACACCTGCGTATACCTGCACCACGCCGGCACGACCACGCCGCTGGCCGAACTGTGGCAGCACGTCCAACCGGCGGTGGTCATCGCATTCGGTGACCTGCCGCCCGCCGATACGCAGTCACTGCGTCGAGCCGAAATCCCGTTGCTCGACGGCGTGATCATGCCAGCTGGTGCCGGTCTGACCGGACTTCGTCAGGAAGATGTCGGACGCCTGCAGATCGAGCACCTCGCGGCACGCGGGCACCGGCACATCGGATACGCCGCACTGGACGACCCCCGAGAGCGCCCCTTCTGCCTGCCCCGCCTGCAGGGGGCCACCCGGGCATGCAACGACCTGGGGCTGCCATCGCCGCACGTTGTCAACATGCGCTATTCGCGTGCCAGCGCCCAGGATGCCGTCGCGGAGTGGACGCAGGACGCCACCCCCGTCACAGCGGTCGCCGCCTTCAACGATCTGATCGCCCTCGCCGTCCTGGCGAGCTGCCGCACGCAGCACATCGCGATCCCGGACGACCTGGCGCTCATCGGCGTCGACGACCTCCCGGTGAGCTCGCTCGCCGTACCGGCCCTGACCACCATCGGGATGGACCTCACCACGGCAGCCAGCAATCTCACCACACGCATCCTCTCGATGGCTGGCGCTGCGGCCCCGGCAGCGCCGGGTGGGCCCGGCGCGAACGACATCCTCGCCGTTATCCAACGCGAAACGACGTAGCCGGCCGATGGCCTGGGGAGTGCTCGTGGTCCAGGCAGCCCCACCCGTACGGGGACGCGCAGAACTCTGACGGCACGGTCGGTGGCTGGCTCACCGTGGCAGGAACCGCGGCGCGTGCAGAGCGGCGCCCAGGTCGGCGAGGGCCGGACAGAACGACCTCTGAGCCCTGCGAGGGCCCGAGACCACATAGTTACTTGAGAGTTGGGATGTTTAACCCTGGTCCCGTCCTGGCGTGATCTATACGCTGCCCGCAGATCAACGCCCTCTAAGGCGACCGAAGCCCTGGTGCGGCAGCAGATGCGTGTTTCAGGTGGCTCTTCCCCTTTCATCCGACGGTGTCCGACGACCTCGGATGAGGCGCGGTTAACCGGATCTCGATAGCCCTCCGTATCGGCATTCCAAAAAATCCGCCGGCGTCCCCCTCCTCGCGTATTGTGCCCGCCTGTGTCAGTGAAGGGAGAACGGTGCTCCGAAGATTGAGGTTGATGGCCGGAGCCGTGGCGCCGGCGTTCGTTCACGCCGCCACGGAAATCGAAGAGAAGGGCGGAGCGGGAAACATCGACCGAGCCTTCTCCCGGATGGAGAAGATCAGCGCGGTCGGGGCCATGATCGGAGCCCTTGAGCAGATTGCGCGCTCCGGCGAACTCGACGACGACGGCATGTTCTCGTGGCCGATCCACCGCACCCGACATCAGTCCAGCCAGCGATTTCCTCGCAAGCAGATCGGGAAACTTCTCGAATACCCCAACGTTGTCGTAATTCCCCACATACGTTTCCTGGCCGCCGCCCGGCTGCTGTTCGGCAGCCCGGGCCCGAAGGAACGCGCGCTCCTGCTGACGGCTATCGTCGCCACCGGTTCCGGAATGGACCTTCGGCACCACTACGGCGGTGACGGCTCGGACCAGATGTCGCAGATCACCTTTGTCGCTAGCCTGTTGGAGAAGGCGTTCCCCCACGACACCCGGGCGCGAGAGGCATGTCTACGCTTCGTGGCGTTCCAGGCCTGTGTGTCCTATGTGAGCGCCGGCACCGTCAAACTCGTCTCCCCGGTGTGGCGGGACGGTTCCGCGGTCACCGGGATCTTCCGCACGGACGCGTACGGGGACGCCGCACTGTACGGACTGCTCAAACGGTATCCGGATCTCGCCGTCGTGCTGGCCTGGACGGTCATCCTCGGTGAACTCTCTTTCCCCCTCGTGCTGTTCGCTCCCCGGTGGGTGGCCGAGGGTGTGCTGGCCACAGGCGCGGTGTTCCATCTGGCCAATGGGAAGTTCATGGGCCTGAACCGCTTCATCTGGGCGTTCAGCGGCACGTACCCGGCGGTCGCGTACGTGTCGCGGGCGCTGCGCGGGCGGGACGACTCATGAGCGCCCGACACACCCCGCGCGGTGCCGTCATCGGCCCCCGGAGCGGGGACGGCGCCGGCCGGGCCGATCGCCTGGTGCTCGGTGCTCTGGCGGCCACTGCGGCCGGGATAGCCGTTCGGGAACTGATCGGACCCGACTCGCGTAACTTCCCGCCCGGGCGGCTGGTCCAGGTCGACGGCAGGCCGACGCATGTGATGGAGAGCAAGGGCTCACAGGCGCCGACGGTCGTGTTCGAGAGCGGCCTGGGGAACCCGGCGACGATGTGGTACTGGCTCTTCGACCATCTGCCGAGCGAGTGTCGCCTCGTGGCCTACGACCGGCCCGGCATCGGCTGGAGCCAGCCGGCCAAGGGGGCGCGGGACAGCGCCCGTCACCCGGACCAACTGCTCTCGCTGCTGAAGGCAGCGGGCGCACCGCCCCCCTATCTTCTCGTCGGGCACTCGCTCGGCGGCCTGCTGGTCCGTCTCTTCGCGGAACGACACCCCGAGCTGACGGCGGGCTTGGTACTAGTGGATGCCACCCACCCCGCCGAACTGTCGGGTTCCGCCTTCCATCACGGCCTCGGGTCGACATTCCGGCGACTGGACCGGTGGATCGCGCGTGCCGCCCTGGGTCTGACGGCAGACGCAGGCGTCACCGCGGAGTTGCTCTCCATGCCGCCCGCTCTGGTCGCTCCGACGGTGAAGGCCATGACCCGGCTCGGCTCCCTGCGTGCAGCCCGGCGCGAACTCGCACTGAGCCGGGAGTGGGCCGCAGCCTGCGACCGGGCGGACCTGCCCGCATCCTGGCCGGTGGCGATCGTCAGCGCGGCCACGGGTTTGGAGTACACGCCAGGGTTCGCCGAGTACCAGCGTGATCTCGCGCTGCTGTCCGACGTCACCCGCTCGTACTCCGTCGCGAAGGCCACCCATAATTCCCTGCTCGTCGACCGCGACCACGCCGAGACGGTCGCCGAAGCGATCGTGTGGGCCCTTGACAGGGTTCCCCGGGACCCAGGCCCGGATCCAGGCCCGGACCGAGGCGGTTCACCCGCTTCGACCGTTTCACGCGACGGGAGTGCTTCGGCATGAGGACACCACCCCCTGTCGTCCCCCGAACCGCCCTCTATGCGCTGCTGGCGTTCTGGGCCGGTTGCAGCATGCTCCGTCAGATCGACCCGAGCTCCAAGTTCATTTACCGCCTGGACAGAATGGGCGCCCTGGTGCCCAATTTCCGCTTCTTCGGGCCCGTTCCCTCTGTCCACGACTCCCATCTGCTGATCCGTTTCCACCTCGGTGACGGAGACACCGGGCCTTGGCGGGAGCTGATCTGCCGTGAGAAACGCAGGCTCGTCCATATGGTGTGGGCCCCGCACCGGCGGATGAACAAAGGGCTGTTCGACGCGCAGGTGGAGTTGCTGACCGTCATCGGAATGACCCAGGACATGCAACGGCTCTCCACGACCATTCCCTACCGGACGCTGCTCAACCTCGCGCTGCACGGGGTCGAAACCCCTGCCGGAGCACGGGCGGCCCAATTCGCGATAGCGCGTTCGGCCAGCCATGACGCCTCCGTCACCCCCGAGATCATGTTCGCCTCAGACATTCACGAACTGGCGAACTCGTAATCCTGTCCCGGAAATGACAGCACCAAAGATGGATTTCCGGGAACGGAATCCAAATCTGTACTCGGATTCTTGATCCCCCGAGCGACGAATGGAGAAAATCCCATGCACCAACTGGTGGAATCACCCGTAGCCCAGTTCGCCGACACCGAGATCGGAGACCGGGTGGGGCTGCTCGCGGCCCCGGGCGAGCCGACGTTGTGCGCCGTGCTCGCGACCGTCACCTTCGGTGCTGCCGGGGCGGCGCTGGAGGCGACGCTGGACGGCGTATTCGTGGTGGCCGCTGGCGCCGCCACCGCGACCGCTGTGGCCGCAGCCACCGAGGGCACCGCGTGCGGGGGGGTAGACAAGCCCTTGCCCTCTGATCCCTCGCATCCCCTGGAATAAGACGGGAGCGACGTCGTCGAGGTGGGGAGCGTCGCGGGATCCCTGTGATCCAGTGCGCTTCCCACCCTGCGGCGGCAGCGGCCCAGGCCGGCGCACCGTGTGCTGGCCCGGGCGGCTCCTTCCACTGACCCATTGACCCGCCCACCGGACGCTCGACGGTTGGACAGGATTGGATACTCATCCCACACCCACACCCGTACGCGTGCCCGCCCGCCGTGGCCGTCACCGGAGAACCACCTTCGGGTCCCGTGGGCGTCACCGCATGCGGCGTGTCCCCACACGGGGGCAGGAGGACGAGAAGGTTGCGAAGCCCGGTCTGGCCCGGCTGCCTGCGGTCCTCGGCTGGACCCTGTATCTCCTGGTCAAGGCCGCGCCCGTACTCGGCGTGGTGATCCTGGCGCTTCAGGTGATCTCCTCCGGCGCGGCCGGGTACATGCTGGTCGAGCTGGGTGATGTGCTGGTCGCCGCGTCGGCCGCCGCGTCGGCGGGGCAGCCGTTGTCGTCCATCACGCCGACAGTGATCCCGCTCGCCGCCGTCTTCATCACGGTCTCTCTCGCGGGACTGCTGAACGGCTCGCTCATGGTCATACTCTCGGAGAAGGTGACCTGGTACGTCTCCGAGCGGGTTCTCGATGTGGCCGTCAACGCCGAGGCGATCCACTTCGACACCCCCGCGTTCCATGACCGACTCACCCGGGCCCAGGCCGCGGGCGGGCGGCCAGCGCTGATCACCCAGAACCTGCTCGCTTTCGTCGGCGCGATCAGCACCCTGGTCAGTCTCAGCGGGGTGCTGACGATCCTGTCGCCCTGGCTGCTGCCGTTGCTGCTGCTGATGGCCGTACCGCCACTGCTGGCCAGGAGTCTGTTCTCCCGGGACGTCCACCGGATGACCCGGGACTTCAGCGAGCCGGACCGGCGCAGCGTCTATCTGCGCAACCTGCTGATCAGCCGTGGCTCGGCCACCGAGGTCCGCACCTATGGTCTGACCTTTTTCCTGAGGGGCAAGAACGAGGACCTGCACCGGGTGAGGCAGAACCGTCTCCACCGGCTTGTCCGCACAGCCGCGTCCCGGTTCATGATCAACGGTGTGCTGTCCACCGCGATGCTCGTGGCGTGCGTCGTCCTGCTCGCCGAACTCGTGCTGTCCGGGCGGGTCCCTCTGGCCACAGCCACGGTCGGAGCGGCGACGATGCTCCAGTTCAGCGGCGCCCTCGGGATGCTGGTGCTCAGCACCAACCAGTTGTACGAAAGCGCGCTGTACATCGACGACTTCCGCGACTTCCACCAGCTGCTGCCCACCCTGCGTTCCGCCCGGGCACGGACCGAAGGCATCCCGGCTCCGCACGACTTCGAGACGGTCCACGTCGACAACGTGTCGTTCACCTACCCCGGGGCGTCCCGGCCGGCGCTGCGTGACGTCTCACTCGAACTGACCCGTGGTGAGGTGATCGCCCTCGTCGGGGGGAACGGGTCGGGCAAGACCACCCTGGCGAAGCTGCTGTGCAACCTCTACCAGCCGGAACGGGGCCGTATCACCTGGGACTGCACAGACATTGCCGAGGTCGATGCGGACCAGCTGCGGGAATCCGTGGCCGTCCTCTTCCAGGACTTCGGACGCTTCCTGTTCAGCGTCACCGAGAACATCGGGATCGGCCGGGTGAAGGACCTCGACGACCAGACGATGATCAACAACGCCGCCCGCCGGGCCGGTGCGGACACGTTCGTCCAGGATCTGTCCGAGGGATACGACACCCAGCTCGGCAGCGTCTTCACGGGCGGCACCGACCTTTCCGGCGGTCAGTGGCAGTCCCTCGCACTGGCCCGGGTGTTCTTCCGCGCCGCCCCGCTCGTCATCCTCGACGAACCCACCGCCGCCATGGACCCCGTCGCCGAGCAGACGCTCTACCGAGGTATCCGCGAACTCTATGTCGGACGCACCGTCCTGCTCATCTCCCACCGGCTCATCAGCACCCGGCACGCCGACCGGATCTACGTACTCGACAAGGGCCAACTCGCGGAAGCGGGCACACACGAGGAGCTCATGGGCATGGACGGCGTCTACGCCCGGCTCTACCGCATTCAGGACGAGACCCAGAGCACCGGACTCACCGGGCCCGCCGCACCCACGGGAACCACGACTGCCCCCGCACCCACGGCATCGTCCACATCGGCCGCACCCGCCAGACTCACCCCTTCCCGTTGAATCACCCGACACCCGAAGGCAGGCCCCACCATGCGCTCCACGGCACCCGTCTTCATCGTCAGCACCGGCCGCTGCGGATCCACCCTGCTGTCCGAGATCCTCGGCGACCACCCCGACGTCCTCAGCGTCAGCGAACTCCTCGCCCTGCTCGCCGCAGACCCGAGGTTCAGCGGCGAGGAGAACGGAACCGAGTTCTGGCGGCGGCTGATGGCGCCCGCCCCCACCATAGACGCCGTCGTCCGCGACGGCATCGAGGTCCCGGAGCTGATCTACCCGTACGGCAGCGGACGCTTCGACTCCTCCGACGGTGTTCCCGGGCTCTGCCACATGACCTTGCCCATGCTCAGCCGGACGCCCGACCTGCTGTACGACGAACTCGCCGACGAACTGCCGCACTGGCCCAGGCGCCCCGTGCCCGAGCAGTACCTGAGTCTCTTCGCCTGGCTCGCCGCCCGGTTCCGGCGCCCGCTCGTCGTGGAACGCACGGGCGGATCACTGGAGTTCGTACCGGATCTGCGGGCCGCGTTCCCCGGGGCGCGTTTCGTCTACCTCGGCCGGGACGGGGCCGACACCGCGCTGTCCATGAGTCGGCACGCCCTGTGCCGGCTCCGGGTCCTCGCCGACGACGCCCTCCGCATCCTCGGCGTCTCCTCGCCCGACCAGGTGGGTCCCCAGGATCCGGACCTGCTGCGGCAAGCGCTCGAACCCCTGACACCGCCGTTCGGCGACGGGCGGCTGATGTCCCGTGACATCCCCCTGACAACCTTCGGGCAGCTGTGGTCACAGGTCACCCGGGCCGGGCTCGCCGCGCTGTCGGAACTCCCCGCCGCCGACTGGACGGCCGTGCGCTACGAGAACCTGCTCCACCACCCGGAACGCGAACTCACCGCCCTCGCGAAATTCCTCGGCATCCCCGCGCCGGCGGCGTGGATCTCCGCGGCTGCCGCCCGCGCCGACCCCTCACGGGTCGGTGCCTCCCATTCGCTGAGCGCGGAGGAGCACGCGTCGCTCCGCACCGCGTGCACTCCCGGAACGGCAGCCGACGAAGCCGCACATGCACGCGCCAGCAGCGCGGGCACCGGCCCCGGCATGGCGCCCGCTCTGGCCCGGACCACGGGCTGACCCTCCTGACACACCAAGAGCACGGGCAAACACCGTACGCGTGAAGGAACGAAAGGAGGAACGAACGGATGCCACCGTCCTTCGAGTTCGCCGTGGTGGCGGAACTCACGCATTCCGCCGATCAGTGGTTCACCCTGGTCCGCCGCTGCGAACGCCTCGGATACGACGCGCTCTTCGTCACCGACCACACCTACCAGCGGCTATCCGCAGTGCCCGCGCTGGCCGCCGCGGCTCCGGTCAGCACCGGGCTGCGCCTGGGCACGTACGTCCTCAACAACGACCTGCGCAACCCGGCGGTCATGGCCAGGGAGATCCTGACCGTCCACACCCTGTCCGGTAACCGTGCCGTCCTGGGCCTGGGCGCCGGATGGATGTCGGCCGACTACCGGGACACGGAACTACCCCTGGACTCCGGAGGAACACGGTACGAACGGCTGTCCGCCGCGGTGCGCACCGTCAAGCAAGTCTTCGCCGGCAGGACCGGGGCAGGGCACCCCGCGGCGTCCGCATCCGCCCCCGCGTGCCCTTCCCCTCCCGCATTTCTGCTGGGCGGTGCGCGGCGCCGGACCCTGACGCTGGCGGGGCGGGAGGCCGACATCGTCAGTATCCTCCCGCCCCTCGGCCCCAACGGGCCGAACGACTACGCGGACGGCCTGCCCGAGAAGGTGGACGCCCAGGTGGCGTGGGTACGCGCCGCGGCGGCCGGCCGCAGCAGTCCGCCCCTGCTGAACCATCTGCTCTGGGCCTGCGTCGTGACCAGCGATCCACCGGCCGCCCTCGAGGCCCTGGCGAAGCAACTCGGCTACCCGCCCGCGGACATGGCGCGCATGGTTCCGTTCCTCGTGGGTACGATCGATCAAATGGCCCTGAACCTGCTGGCCCGCCGTGACCGCTGGGGATTCTCCCTCGTGACGATCCCCGAGGTAGCGATGGAACAGTTCGCGCCGGTCATCGCCCTCCTACGCGACGAGTGACTCACCACGCCGTACTGCAACAACTACGACAGTTGACGTTCCACAGGCTGGGCAGTGGGCTCGGAGCTGTCGGCCGGTCCTTTCGGGGAAGGCTTCCACCGGAGTAGTTGGAGCGTACAAGCAACGGGTGGGACTGACATCCGCTGGGCGTGGTGGGCGGCAAGTTCCGCGGCGGGGCTTTGGTCCAGGTCGAGAATCGTGGTGACGAGCCGGTAGGCGCCCTCGGGGCCGGTGAGGGTGTACTCCAGGTCGCCGACAGTTGCGGGCGGCCACCACTGACGGCCGACGGCCGGACGCGAAGGCGAGACTCGTACGCGGATGACGGGTGTCGGCGGTTTCCTGCTCGCGAAGCTCCGGTTCGGCAGAACGACTTGATGGGGTTCCCCTGCCGACCGGAGCTTCGTCGCGTGTACGTCGTGTGCTCGCCAGCCTCTTCATACCACTGTGACCCGCACACCTACGAGAGGCTCAGGCGAGGGTCCAGTTGACGCTGTCGGTGTGGGTGGTGCCGTCGATGGTCGCGGTCACCGTCACGGTGTTCTGGCCCGGTCTGAGGGTGATGTTGGGCCACCGGAAGATGCGGTCGCCGCTGCTCAGCGTGGACAGGGTGACGCCGTTGAGGGTGGCGGTGACCCTGTCCGCGTTGGAGTAGACCTTCAGTTCGGTCGTGGCGTCGGTGCGCTGGGTCCAGCGGCGGCTGGTGATGTGGAGGGTGGGAGTGTCGGCCCAGTTGGCCTTGTACCAGTAATAGGCGTCCTTGCGGATCTGCCGGTCGCGGGTGACCAGGCCCTTGTCGTTGATGCCGGGCCGGTCCCCTTCGTTGCGGCCGTCGGAGGCGAAGTCGAACATGGCCCAGACGAACGTGCCCCAGATGTAGGGACGGTCGGCGAGCTGCTTCCAGGCGGCCTCGTGGAACAGCGACTGGTACTCCTCGGGGTGCCAGGATCCGCCCGGGGCCGGCTTGGGCGGGTTGAGGGCGTGCTGGGTGGTGCTGGCGCCGACGCCGTACTCCGACATGGCGATCCTGCGGGAGGGGGAGTTCGTGTGCAGGTTGTCGGCCCATGCTCCGAGGTCGTTGTCCTTGGAGCCGTAGTACCAGCCGTAGTACTTGTTGAAGCCCGTGGTCTGCGTGTGCAGGCCCGC